>JAPKZC010000341.1:0-3525 GCA_026394025.1 Candidatus Solibacter sp. | reverse complement strand
CTCTCTTCATCGGCCAGGGATCACAAAAGACCGAGTTGCGTGCAGCGGCTGAGACAGGAGCCGCCGAAGCGCACCAGGCGCTGCCGGCGGTCCGGCGGAAAACCGTCGAACGTGGTTAGCCGCAGTTGCGTCCACCGCATCCCCGGTGTTTCCGCGCCCGCCCAACTAAACAGCAGTCCGTAGGTGAAGCCGACCATCAGGAACATCGCGCCGAAAACCGTCACGTTGCTCCTGGTGAGCTCGAATTGGCCCCCTAGCACGTAAAACGCGAGCAGGAAGAGCGCGTAGCCGAGCAGCACCATGCTCCAATCGAGTGCCGAAGCCACCGCGCGATGAAGCGTCGTGGAGACCGGCGCCTCGCAGTAAATCACTGCTTCCCCCGTGGTGCCCAACTGCTTCCGGTACCGGCTTGGCGCGTCTCGTGGCCGGTTTCAGCGAGGGCTGTCTGGCCGCTGCATCGGCGCGTGCCCGCGGTTTGACTTCGACGCGCGGAGGCATCGCAATCACGTTGGACGCCTGGAATAACGATGCCTGCACCGCTTGCGAAAAGTTCGGCGCCACGCGCTCCGGCTGCGCCCGTTCCACCAACCGCATGCGCGGCACCGGCTGCAGTTGCGCAGCCAGCGCGCCATTGACCACCGGCATCGTGGAGCCGCCGATCAGCGTGTCTTCCGGCTTTCGCCCGCACCGCGTGCAACGGTGTTCCCCATCCCCATTCCGCGTACCACAATAGCTGCAGGTCATTTTCGATTCCGTCACGGCGCCAAGCCAACCGTTGACAACTTTTGCCTCGCAAAGTGTGTTAGCTTCTTCGATTGAGGCTCTGCCTGAAACGCTCTCACATACTTAGTACCATAAAGCTACTCCCTTGTCACGCAAAATCTTCGAGTATTAGGTGTCATTTTTCTTTTAGCGTGTTGGCTGGGCTGATTTTAGCTACAGCTGCTCTGGCTCAGGTGAATTCCCTATCCGGCGCTGAAGCTCCGCCCGCCATCCAGCCCAAGTCCCTAGCCGTGGGTGACTGGAACTTCCGCTACCTGACCCTGGATATCGAAGGCCGCGTCTACAACGACGAGATCGAATTCAATCAGGATACCGGCGACGTGCGCGCCAGCGGCCACGTCATCTTCCACAATTTCGAGCGCAATCTGAAAATGTGGGCCGGCCACCTGACCTACAACACCGACGAGGAGGGCGGCAAGTTTTACGACGTGATTGGCGAAACCATCCCTCACATCGTCGCCAAGCCCGGAATGTTGACCACCAGCGATCCCTTCCATTTCGAAGGCGAATGGGCCGAGCGCATCGGCGCAAAATACGTACTGCATAACGGCTTTATCACCAACTGCAAGTTACCGCGGCCGTGGTGGCGTCTGCGCGGCAACACCTTCGACATCGTGCCCGGCAATCGTGCCATCGCGCATCACAGCACGTTTCTGGTGCGCAAAATGCCGCTTTTCTATACACCCTTCTTCTACCACTCGCTCGAAAAGGAGCCCCGCAAGAGTGGTTTCCTGATTCCCCTCCTGGGACACAGTTCGCGCCGCGGTTGGATGGTCCACGCCGGCTACTTCTGGGCCATCAACCGCAGCAACGACCTCACCTATCGAGGGCAATACTTCACCACCCGCGGCCTCGTGCACCATGTGGACTTCCGTGGCAAGCCGCGCCCCGGCACCGATTACAATGTGATCCTCTACGGCGTGCAAGATCGCGGCGCTCCAAACTCCGGCACACCGCCGCAGAAGTACAGCGGCTTGAGCCTGCTGGCCGCGGGCCAGAGCGATCTCGGCAAGGGATGGACCGCGCGGGCCAACATCAACTACATCACCTCCTTCCGCTTCCGTCAGGAGTGGAGCGAATCCTACAGCGACATCATCGGCTCGGAAATCCACTCCGTTGGCTTCGCCAACAAGAACTGGTCCACGTTCACGGTCAACGCGATCTTTGCGCGCCTGCAGAACTTCCAGTCTTCCGAAATCGCCATCACGAACCCTGGCGAAACCACGTCCCACTACGTGGCCAACGCGGTGACCATTCGCAAGCTCCCCGAATTGGAATTCACCAGCCGTCACCGCCGCATCCTGGACCGCCTGCCTCTTTATTTTTCCTTCGAGTCCTCGGCGGGTCTGCTCTACCGCTCCGAGCCGGTCTTCAACCAGGACAACACGGCGCTGATCGATACTTTCCAGACGGGCCAGTTCATGAACCGCTCCAGCATTTCGCCGCGCGTCACCGGCGCGTTCCACTGGGCCGGCATTCATCTGGCGCCCAGCTTCGGAATTCAGGAGACCTACTACGGCGAAGCGCAGGCGCCCTATCAAGACCGCTACCGGGTGGTGGGTACCAACATTGTGCGCAGCGCGCGCGATTTTTCCCTGGATCTGATTCTGCCGTCACTGGCCCGCGTCTTCGAGAAGAAAACCGTCTTCGGCGACAAGCTGAAGCACGTCCTCGAACCGCGCGCCACCTATCGCTACGTCACCGGCGTCGGCAACGATTACACCCGCTTCATCCGCTTCGACGAAAACGACTTGCGGAGCAACACCAACGAATTGCTGCTCTCGGTTGCCAATCGCGTTTACGCCCGGCGGGGCAATTCCGTGGAGGAGATCTTCACCTGGGAGCTGTTCCAGAAGCGCTACTTCGACCCGACCTTCGGCGGCGCGCTGGTGGCCGGCCAGCGCAACGTGATCGGCCCCAGCGCGGATCTCACCGCGTACGCCTTTCTGGTGGGACCGCGCTCCACGTCGCCGGTGGTGAGTGTCCTGCGCATGAGCCCGATTAGCGGTCTGGGGGTGCGCTGGCAGACCGATTACGATGCGCGCACCGGTGGCATCGTCGACAGCAGTTTAGCCGTGGACTACCGCTTCGCCAAATACTTCATGTCGGCCGGTCACGATATGGTGCACACGGACCCGGCGGTGACCGCCGCCGCCAACCAGTTCCGCGTGCGCGGCGGCTTCGGCGACCCCAATCACCGGGGCTTCAACGCCGGCGGTGAGGCCATCTACGATTACCGCAAGGGCGCCATCCAGTACACCACCTCCCAGGTCACCTACAACACCGATTGCTGCGGACTGAGCGTGCAATTCCACCGCTTCAATATTGGTTCGAACGTGGGCTCGCGCAACGAGTTCCGCATCGCCTTCGCCGTGGCCAATATCTCCACTCCGCTGGGAAATCTCAAAAAACAGGACCGCATGTTTTGAGATGCCGGGATCGCGCGGGGCTGGCGAGATGCGTCTTCAACGCAGAGGCGCAGAGATCGCAGAGGGAGCGCAGTGAACGCATTTTCAAAACCGCATCGCGATTTTCCCATTCCGCAAAGGTCTTCTCTGCGTTTCTCTCTGCGTTCTCTGCATTGCTATCCCCAAGTCCTTTTTTATTTTTCACAAGTTTTATGCCGCCTTGGACAGCTGCGCTACGGTGGCGTGCTGCGCAGCGGATATGGCCGCAATTGCGACGCGTCCGTATTCGGTGAGGAGGTAGCGATGCGTATGCGGAACTTTCTTGATCAGCCCG
>JAPKZC010000639.1:3154-5338 GCA_026394025.1 Candidatus Solibacter sp. | reverse complement strand
GATGGAAACATCCCGGCCCCATTGAAGCAGCCCCGAACCTCGATAGTGAGGCTAATCGCCTTGGATTTCTGGGATGGAAACATCCCGGCCCCAAACAGCCTGCTAGAGGAAGTGTCCTGTATTCTGGACGCCGGGAGGAAGCGCTGTTATTGCCGGTAGGGTTCGAATTGCCACGGCGCCGCCCACACGATGCTCAAAAGTTGGCTTGTTTCAACTATTTGCGCGCAGTCTGCGCGCGGATCGCCGGCACATTGAGCGTGAACATCCCAGGTTAGAGGTTCTTGTTGCATCGACCGGGAAGCGGAACTATGATCGAAACCAAGACGAAGCTGCTTGCTTGGGGGAGTGTCACACGTTGGACGCAAACCCAGTGACAAACGTCTTGGTTATAGCAGAGTAACTGGCAATGTGCCGCAGGAAGAGACCTCGGGCAAGGGGAAGGAGACTCATATGAAGAGATCGCTGATTCTGTTACTGGGGCTGGCCTTGCTGGTTCCATCTGCCTGGCCGCAGGCGAGCACGAGTTCAGTGAGCGGGACGGTCCGCGATCAAAGCGGCGCCGTTATCCCGAACGCAACGGCGGAGGTCGTAGGCACCGAAACCAATGTTACGTTGACCACGAAAACGAACGACGCCGGGGTCTTTTTCTTCCCGGCGATAATTGCCGGGTCCTACCGGCTGTCTGTGGAAGCTCCGGGAATGGAGAAATTCAGGGGCGATTTCATCGTCCGCGCCGCGCAAAACTCGGTGATCAATCCGGTTTTGAAGCCTGGCAGCTTGGCTACGGCCGTCGACGTAACTGACGTCACTCCGCTGGTGACCGTGGATAATGCCGTGGTGGCCAATACGATGGAGTACGCGCGAATTGGACAATTGCCTATTAACGGGCGGCAGCTCAATACGTTCCAGACCCTGCTGCCGGGCGCCGAGGGGAGCGGCGGCACGAACGGCTTCCGCCTGTTCGGGCAGCCCGCCCAGGCGGAAGAGTGGATCGTCGATGGCGCCGTGGTGACGGACCGCCGGTCAGCCAGGCTCCGGGGGTCGGCGCGGTGCAGGAATTCACGGTGCTTGCGGACGCGGTGACCGCCAAGTATACACGGCCCGTCAATGTCGTGGTGTCTACCAAGAGCGGAACAGACACTCTCCACGGCACTGCCTATGAGACGATCCGGAACAGCGCGATTGGCGTGGCACGCCGCCGCCAAGACACCTTCACAAAGGCGCCCCACCTGGTTCGCAACGAGTTCGGGTTCAACCTAGGCGGCCCCGTGATCATACCCAAGCTCTATAACGGAAGGAAGCGGACCTTCTGGTTCGTCAATTACGAAGCGCTTCGTCTGGCGCAGACGTCCACGGTCACCTACAATCTGCCGACTACCGCTATGCGGAACGGCGATTTTAGCGGGCTGCGGGACTCCCAGAATCGACTTCAGGTACTTTACGATCCCATGTCGACCGGACCGGCTCCCAACTACCAGCGGGTGCCCTTCAACGGAAACGTGATTCCGATCAACCGCGAGAGTCCAACGGCCAAATACCTGTACAGCATTACGCCTTTGCCCAGCAACGGCGTCAATCCTCTGCTGGACGTCAACTGGTACGGCCAGTCCATTCAATTCAATCGCCACTCGTCGCTGGTTGGCCGGATCGACCATCGGTTTTCGGATCGCGACCTGCTCTACGGGCGCTTCACCAACGTGAAGACTCCCCAGTTCTACAATTCCGGCCTTCCGAGTCTGAATAACGTAGCCGGCGCCAAAACGGTGATCGACAGCGACCGCAGCGCGGCGCTCTCCTGGTCCCACACGTTTTCGCCGTCGCTGTACAACGAAGTCCTGGCGAGCGGGCGGTATCGAGTTGGAGGAGGGTACAGTGGAACCAGCACAACGGTGGATGCAGACTGGTTCGGCCAGCTGGGAATGCCGAATCCGTTCGGCGTTAAGGACTGGCCGAATTTTCCCTCCTCTGGATTGGGTTTGGGCAACTACGGATTGACCACTCCGGGCCTAGACAGAGCCAACGAGACTTTCTACATCCTGGACGACAATGTGACCAAGCTCCACGGGAAGCACGAGTTCCTGTTCGGAGGCCACCTTCGCAAAGACCTGATGAATGTCCACCCGAACGATGCCGGACAAGATTCGTTTGGTTTCAATACGCTGGCTACGGCGCTATATAATCCGA
>JAPKZC010000639.1:0-3146 GCA_026394025.1 Candidatus Solibacter sp. | reverse complement strand
TGTACCTGAGCGTTGCCACCTACCAGGCCAGCCTGGTTCGTCAGTGGTACTACCTGCGTGGTGGTGAAGCGGCGCTCTATTTCCAGGACAATTACAAGGTGACACCCCGCCTGACTGTGAATTTGGGTCTGCGCTGGGAGTACTGGCAGGCATACCGGGATAAGAACAACATTCTGGTCGGCTTCGACCCATCGAATCGCAGTATTGTGCTGGGCGCGGACCTGGACACGATGTACCGGACCGGCGCGAGCGTCCCTTCGGTGGTTGCGGCCTACCAGGCCCTGGGGCTGACCTTCGAGAGTTGGGAGGCCGCCCATCTGCCCCAGAATCTCGTGCATTCCCGCCACAAGAACTTCGGCCCGCGCACTGGATTCGCCTATCGCGCCCTGGGTGGGAAGAACGCTTTCGTGGTGCGGGGCGGCTACAGCCTTTCGTACTTCAACATGGACCAGAACAGCTTCGTGAGCAACATGAACAATAACACTCCGCTCACGGCTACCTTCACTTACAATCAACTGGACGCAACTCAGTCGCCGAACGGCCTCCCGAATTACGGGTTGATTTCCGCTCCCACGTATATAGCCGGAGTGAATAGCAGCAATGTAATCAGTCTGGATCAGCCGCGAGGGATCACGCGCGGAACAGCCCAGATCAGCTACTTCAGTCCGAATCTGCCCGACTCGCGCGTGCATAGCTGGAACCTGACGCTCGAGAAGGAAATCATGCAGTCCACCCTGGCGCGCGCGCGCTACGTTGGGAACCACTCGTCCCACCTCAGCCAGTGGAACAGCTACAACCAGCCCACGCCCGATTACATCTACTACGCGACCACCGGTCAGCCGAAGCCGACCGGCGCCTTTGCCAACGTGGCACTTCGGCCTTTCGATCAGCAGGTGCTGGGAACTATCCAGCAGTACACCAACAGCGGCTTCGGCAACGTGCAAAGCGCGGCCTTCGAAGTGGAGCATCGATTTAGCAAAGGTTACGCAGCCCAGGTTTCCTATGTCCTGACAAATGCGTTGGCGACGCCCACCTTCGGCACGGTGGCGGCGTCCAACCAGTTCATGCCGGGCGCGGTTCCCTCCGGCTACGATGAGCGGGACTCATCCCTGTACTACCAGCGCGATACGGGCATTCCCAAGCACCGCCTGAAATGGAACTGGCTGATCGACCTGCCGATCGGCAAAGGCAAGGCTATCGGCCACAACGCCGGCAATGCACTCGACAAGTTTATCGGCGGCTGGCAGCTTGCCGGCATCGGCACATTGGGGACCACCTACTTCACCTTACCTACAGGCAACTGGAATCTCACCGGAGAGCCAATCCACCAATACGGCTATCAGTATCCAATCCAGAACTGCACCAGCGGTACTTGCATTCCCGGCTATCTCTGGTGGAACGGGTACATTCCGGCCAACCAGATCAACAGCCGCGATGCCCAGGGAAGACCCAACGGATACGAGGGAATCCCTGCGGACTACAAACCGGCGGTAGCGCCGTTGATCCCGTGGGGCAGTACCACGCTGCCGGCCAACGCCCCCGCGAACACGAATATCTCTCAATACTGGGACACCAACAATGTCTGGATCCCGCTGAAGAATGGGACAACTCAGATCGTGGGTTATAACACGGGACTGCACCCCTGGCGTAACCAGTTTCTCCCGAGCGTGCGCCAATGGAACCTGGATGCCTCGGCATTCAAGAACATCCAGTTTGGCGAACGGATCAATTTCCGGTTCTCGGCGGACTGCTTTAATGTGTTCAACCACCCCGGCAACCCAAACACGGTAGGGGGAGACGGCTTTCTGAACACGCGTAACTCCGGGACCGCCGGTCGGGTTGTGCAACTGGGATTGCGTCTGAACTGGTAACCTGCCGCACTTAGTGTATGCGGTAAGAGAACACGTCCGGCTCTGAGATAATCAGAACTTCGCCGTTAGTTATCTTGACAGGCACGCGCCTCAGTACGCGGCCTTCCATATCCATGGCTTCGACTTCCTTTGGCGCGGCTAATCTCCACGGCAGATCGCGCCACCGGATACTCGCTGTGAACGAAGGGCTGAACGGCAAAGGCGTTAGTTCGAGCGCGCCCCCGGCACGGACGAGGCGGAATCCCCCGTTGGTGGAAAGGGCGCCGAACGTCACCACGCGGCCATCCGGATTCATGCGGGGAAGCCGCGGATCGGGACCGCTGGCGCCGCGGCCGGCGGCGCCTCCCCGGCCGGATGGGGGCTCTGGTATTACCGGGCGCGCGTTGACATACAACATGGCGGGCGATTTCGCCCACTCCACGATGAGGCCGTCCCGCCGCTCTATCGCGGCCTCCAGCGCGCCATCTTTAGCCGGAACCCGCGCATAGAACCCGTATTGGGGAACTACATGCTGCGAGGCATTCCAATCGTCCGCGCCGCGGTTGACCCACACCTGGCCCTGGTTGTCCCAGCGGATCTGCTGCCGGTGCAGATTCGTTCCGTCAAAGGCGAAGCTTTGCATCCGCCGCAGAGCCAGGCCCCGCATCAGGTCGTGAAGCAGCCAATACTTGCGGACGGTATCGCGGCTAAAGGCGTCCCACACCATGGCGGGATGCCCGGTCATCACCTCCGTGGTGATGTAATCGTCGCTGTACATACCATGCGAGCGGTTGTCCTGTCCGGAGTTGTAGCGTCCGGGATAGCCGGCGCCTTGCAGTACGAAGACATCGTGGTAGGCATTATCGAACCAGGGTACGCGTTCGGTATCGCTGGTCTCGATGCGCCATACGTTGCTGCGTTCCGGCCCCCCTTCCGCGCGCATGTGGGCTCCAGCGCCGGCGTCCAGCCAGCCGATGTACTGGTCGGCTCCGGCTTCGGAAATCTGCGGCGCGCCTCCCAGGTAGTCACGGATATACGCGAACCCCTCCCGCCACACATCGCGCGTGTGTACGCGGTCAAAGAACCGGCCGTCCGCGGCATAGTAATCGTACGGCGGCTCCGAAGACCAGACGTCGATGAAGTAGGCATCCGGGGCAAAACCGTCCTTGATCAGCTTCATATTCCGCCGCACAAGCGGCAGGACGGCGTCTGAATTGGGGTGGTAGGACTGTGCACCCAAACCCCGGTTGAAAAATGCCGTCTGGAGTTTGCGGTCGGCGGTAAAAGCCATGTTGG
>JAPKZC010000366.1 GCA_026394025.1 Candidatus Solibacter sp. | reverse complement strand
GCGCCACGCTGATTTTTGAAATCGAGTTGCTGGAAATCATCGCGGCGAAGTAAGCCGCCATAGCGGGAGATGAGACGCTTGTCGCTGGTGATGGCCGCTGCCCTCGCCTGCGCCGCTCCGGCGCCACGCGCCGATGTGTGGCGCATTCTCGGACCGGGCGGCGGCGGCTCCCTGTTCCACCCCGCCGTCAGCCCGCACGACAGCCGCACGGTGCTGGTGGCCTGCGATATGACAGGCAGCTACATCACGCACGATGGCGGCGCCACCTGGCGCATCTTCAACCTCGGCGGGCCCGTGAGGTTTTTCCTGTTCGACCCTATCGATGCGCGGGTGATCTACGCCAAAGGTCCCGGCATCTTCCGCAGCGCTGACAATGGCGAGACCTGGAAGCGCTTCTTCCCGCGCGACGTCCAGAAGATCACCATGGGCGACGACCACGCGGAGGGGCGCCTGCACACCGACGCTCAGCTTAGCGGAGAAGTCAGCGCCATGGCGATTGACCCCGCCGACTCGCGCGCCATCTACCTCGCCCTCGGCACCGCGCTGTGGACTTCCACCGACACGGGCGCCACCTGGCAGAAAGCTGCCGATTTTCACGTTCGTACACTCCAGATCTGGATCGACCCCCGCTCGCCGCCCACGGACCGCACCCTCTATCTCGCCTCGGCCGATATCCTCCACATCCGCCGCGAAGGAGGCTGGAGCTCCGAGCCGTTTCCCGTGCCCGCGACAGCCATCGCCGGCGCGCCGCCGGTCTTCTATCTCACCCATGCCGGCAAGATTCACGTGTCCACCGATGGCGGCGTGACGTGGCGCGACTCTGAGCTGCCCGGATTTCAGGGACAGGCCACCGAAATCGCCGCCAGCGCGGAACATCCTGAGGTCGCCTATGTCTCCTACAGCGGACTGCGCGCGCCCATGCGGGCCACCTGGGGGGTGGCCAAAACAACCGATTCCGGCCGCCACTGGGAGCCGGTCTACGATAGCGTCCGCGATGCCTGGCTGACGGATCGCTTCGGCGCCGGAGGGGCGGGCAACCCCTACAGCCTCGGCGTGGCGCCCCACGACGCCGGCACCGTCTACGCCACGGATTCCGGCCGCGTCATCCGCACCACCGATGGCGGCAAGACGTGGAACTCCGCCTACTCCAACCGCACGCCGGATGGCAACTGGATCACCAACGGAGTTGACGTCACTACCTGTTACGGCGTCCACTTCGACCCCTTCGAAGCGCGCCACATGTTCATCAGTTACACCGATATCGGCCTGTGGGCCAGCGATACGGGGGGCGCAAGCTGGTATAGCGCCACGCGCCGCGGCGTGCCGCGCCAGTGGGAGAACACCACTTACTGGATGGAGTTCGACCCCACCGTGCGTGGCCGCATATGGGCGGCGATGAGCGGCACCCACGATCTGCCGCGTCCCAAGATGTGGCGCCGCGCCTCGCCAGCTTCCTACACCGGCGGGGTGGTGCGCAGCGACGATGGCGGACGCACCTGGCGGGTGCAGAATAGCGGCATGCCGCAGACCGCGGCGACCCACATACTGCGGGATCCCGCGGGAGCGCTCTACGTCACTGGCTTCGGCCGCGGCGTGTTCAAATCCACCGACGGCGGTGAGCACTGGTCGCTCAAGAATGCCGGCATCGCGGGCGAACAGCCCTTTGCCTGGCGCATGGTGCGCGATTCCAAGGACACACTCTACCTGACCGTGGCGCGGCGCAGCGATGACGGCACGTTCGGCAATGCCGGCGATGGCGCGCTCTACCGCTCCACCGACGGCGCCGAGCATTGGTCGCGCGTGCCGCTCCCCGCTGGCTTGAACGGGCCGAATGGTCTCGCCATTGACCCGCAGAACCCCGGACGCCTCTACCTGGCCGCGTGGGGCCGCAGCACGCCGGAAGGAGCGGCCGATGGAGGCATCTACCTCTCCACCAATCGCGGCGCAAGCTGGCTGCGCGTGTTCGAACAGGATCAGCACATCTACGACGTCACCATAGACCCGGCGGACGCGCGCGTGCTGTACGCCACCGGCTTCGAATCTGCCGCCTGGCGGAGCGCCGATCGCGGCCTCACCTGGAAGCGCATTCCGGGCTTCGATTTCAAATGGGCACACCGTGTGACGGTGGACCCGCAAGATCGCGGCCAGATCTACATCACCACCTTCGGCGGCAGCGTCTGGCACGGCACGGGCGCCATGTGCATCGCGACAACCCCCGGTTACGGCTGCACTACCGGCAGGGGGGTGGAGCCTGACGTGTTGAGGCATGTAGGATGACCGAACCCGCCGGCACTGACGCCAGTACCGCCATTGGGGTTGGGCGTGATGTCGAAGACGATGTTATCGGGACGTGTGGTGTCGCCGGAAACTCCGCCCACTCCGGATAAGTGGTCCAACCCCAGGTTCTTGCGCACACGCCATGCGATGTTATGATCCGCGCAGGAGGTATCTCCGCTAACTCCGACACCACCCAGGATCTTCTTACCCGGCCCATAGAGCGCGAGCCCTCCACCGAACACGTTTACGCCGCCGATCTTATTGCCTTGCATCGGGTCCTGCGCTGAGCCGTATTGCGCCGAGGGGCCATGGTACGCCACGTCCGTATCTACCGGGTTGCTTTCCTGCAGGCCGAAGAGGCTGCCCCCGGGCTGCGCCGCGGCATAGAGGTTCGCCGTGGAGAGTGCCAGGCCGTTGGGCTGCCCGGAGCCGCCGCCATTCGAACTCGCGTCCAGGCTGAACGCGTTGGCGGTATTGGCCTTCTGCGCGGAGATGACGCGGCTGCCCGGCCACTGCGCGCCGCGATTGTTTCCGCTAAACGCCACCGCGCAGACCACGCCGTCGCGGTCCACGATGGTGCCCCACATCTGGTTGTTCAGTCCGCTGCCCTCGGCGGCCGTCGCCGCAATCAGTGCGGCTTTGAGCGCGCTCTGGCTGGGCAGATTCCTACAGTCGTTCGGGCCGTCGTTATCGGCTCTCGCCGCACTAATCGTAATGGTCAAAGCCACCGTCAGAGTGGCTGCCACGTAAGACATTCGTTTTTGTAACATGCTATTTCCTCCGGGTTGTACCTCGTAAGATTATACAGGCGATTTCCCGGAGAAACCGCAGTCGTTCCATTTCTGGCGTACCCGCGTCGAAGGGCGGTACGGAATCGAACACATCAAGCACGGCAACCTGTCAACGACGCAATTGGATGACGGCGGCGCTGCGGTCCTCGATGGTGACCTCCACCATCCGGCCGGCGACGGAGGCGTCCCGGTGTTGCCATAGGTCCGCACCGGCGCGGAACGCACCCAAACTGGAGCGGAGTTGCAGGCGGACCTTCACGCTCGCGCGCGTCGGGTTGACCGCCCAGAGGTAGGTTCCACCCGGGCCGGTGTGGACACGGGCCTTGATTTTGGAATCCGGCGAGACCACAGCCTGTTCGATGCCCGCCCACGCCAACAACCGGGCGAACAGCGCTCGAGTCTCCGCGCCGTGGTGCAGGAAGTAGCCCGCGCCGGGGAAAGAGCCGATCAGCAGTGTCCGGCCTTTGCCGAAGCTGTTCTCCAGCGCCGCCACGTGGCCGTTCTCGTATGTCCCTGAAGCCTTGCCGCCTTGGGGCGCGTACTCCTGGAGGAAAAAGCGCCCATCGATCCGGTGGCCGAACACGGTCAGCGTGAGGCGCTCAAGCAGGTCGGGCGTAAACTCGACGTAGCTTTCCGCGGCGCCGAAGAGCCGGTCGAGCCCGAGGTTGGGCTGCACCGTTCCAGCGTGGCCGCGGTCGCCGAAATAGGCGGGAAGCCCTTCGCTGATCAGCTTTCCGCCACTTCGCACGTACTCGATCAGCTTTCTTGCGGTGTCTTCCTTGAGCATCACGGGATACGGCAGGTAGACCGCCGGGTATTCGGATATGTCGTCGATATGCACCCAGTCGGCCTGTATGTTGGAATCGAAGAAAGCCTGGTAGGCGCCGCGCGCGGACTCGGCGTAGAAGGCGGTGCTGCCCTGCTGAACGTAGTTGAAGATCTCCGATTCAGGGACGAACACGATACCGATGTCGCCGCGCACGGGCCGCGACTTCCAAAGGTCGGGATTGGCATTCGCCCAGCGCGCCACCTGGCCGGCCATTTCCGCACGCGTCGTGACCGATCCGTCCATTCCGAAAGCGCCGAATGCGCCGAATAACGGGCCATCCAACAGCGGGCGCCAGCGCGGGTAAAGGATGCCCGTCGCGCCACCCGCCATCGAAATGAGGTTCCAGAGGCGCACGTCTTTCTCATCGGTGATGCGGCCGTCTTCGCGCGGCCGGCCCGTCACTTGTGGCTGCATCCACAGCGGGCCGGCCTGCGCTTCGGCATGCCAGAAGGGCTTGCCGCGGGCGCCGGCGCGCACCAGATCGACCGCATGGAACTGCTTCCACGGATCGGCGCCCTTGCGCGACGCCACCCAGGTGAAGCCCCAGGTGTCTACTTCCCGGGCGGAGCGCCATTCGTCATTGGCCGAGGAGGGCAACGCTTCGAGTGTGCCCGCCACGCCGTGCGCCACGATGCGGTTCCTGGGGTCCAGCCGGCGGAACAACCCGGAACGCCAGCGCAGTAACCGGAACGCGTCGTCGGCGCGGAACTCCAGCCAGTCGAGGCTCTCGGGGTACCCGCCAAGGCTGCGCGGCGGATGCACATTATCCCACTCGGCGTAGCTGTAGCGGTACCAGGCACTTCCCAGAGCGTCGAGCGTTCGGTAGCGCGCCTTGAGCCATTCGCGAAACCTGGCTTGCGTGGCGTGGCAGTAGCAGTACATCTTCTGTGGGGTGCCGCCGTTGGCGGCATGTTCGTTCCACAGGTCGTAGCCCAGCAGCGCGGGGTGATTGCGGTAGCGCTCAACCAGGAGAGTGAGAAACTTTTCGGCGCGCAGGCGGACGTCTTCGTTATCCAGGCAGAGTCCGGGAAAGCCGCCGGTGGCGCTGCTACCGGAAATTCCGCTATAAACCACGGAATCGTCGCTGGCGTGGAAGCGCGCGTGCGGATATTTGTCGAACATCCACTCGGGCGCGGCAGTCACCATCTCGGCGATGACGACCTTGATTCCGTTCTCGGCGGCGAGGTCCATCATGCGGTCGTAGTCGCGCCAGTCGTACCGGTCTGGCGCGGTCTCGATGGCGGACCACATGAACCAGTGCCGGAAGGTGTTCATGCCGGTCTGCGCGGCGGTCTTGTGATCGCGGGCCCAATCCTGCTCGGGAGGGTTGGACTTCCGGAAGTAGACGGCGCCATACGGAAAGACCGGGTCGGCTGCCCACGCCGCACAGGCGGCAGCCAGCCACATGCAAGTTTTGAGGGTTAGCCGCTCACTCAACTTCATACCTTCAGATCTCCTTCCCGCGGTGACTACATTATCACGGGCTTCCCATCGGTACTGCAATCAACCTTCCCAGCCAATGCAATGCAATGTGGAATCGCGCTCCGCCCGTTGACAAGTTCCGGCGACTCGGCGTATATTTGCTAACATACTGATCTCATAGTGGTTTGCTCGTGGCTTTGCTTCATGGTCTCGCAACCAGGTCTTCGACCCGAACGCACACTCTCCGAGCCCTGTGAATCAGTCAGCGGTGGAGGCTGAATGGCCGTAGACCAAAACAACGGACAGGTGGACCCCTCGGTCCCCGAGAGCTACGAGCACCTGCTCGAAGATTACAGTCAGTTTGCCCCGCCGGCGGCCGACGAAGTGGTCCAAGGCACGGTGCTCGGCATTACCGCCAAAGACGTAATCATCGATTTCGGATACAAGTCCGAAGGCATCGTCCCCAACGACCAGTTTCAATCCCCAACCGGCGAAGTGACGGTAAAGCGCGGCGATGTGGTCGATGTCATGATCGACCACAGTGAACGGGTGGAGGGCTACGTGTTGCTCTCGCACACCAAGGCCGCCCGCCTGCGCATCTGGGATGATCTCGAAAAGGCTTCCAACGATCAGCTGATTCTCTCCGGCAGGGTTCTGGGCCGCGTCAAGGGCGGACTTGCCGTCGATGTCGGCGTCAAGGCGTTCATGCCCGGTTCGCAGGCCGACCCACGCCCGGTGCACAATCTGGATTCGCTGATCGGGCAGGACATCCCGGTCAAGATCATCAAGCTCAACCGGCGCCGCGGCAACGTCGTGGTCTCTCGCAAGCTGGCGGTTGAGGACGAGATCAATTCGCGCAAGAGCGTCACCCTGGAACATCTCTCCGAGGGCGCCACCGTCGTCGGCACGGTCAAGAACCTCACCGAATACGGCGTCTTCATCGATCTGGGTGGAATCGATGGCCTGCTGCACGTTACCGATATGTCCTACGGCCGCATCACGCACCCTTCGGAAATGCTCCAGGTGGGCCAGGAAGTAACCGTCAAAATTCTCAAGTTCGACCGCGCCAAGGAGCGCGTCTCGCTCGGCATCAAGCAACTGGATCCGGACCCATGGGACACGGTGCACGAGCGCTACCCGGTGGACAGCCGCGTCATCGGCCGCGTGGTCAACGTCACCGATTATGGCGCTTTCGTGGAACTTGAAGCCGGCGTGGAAGGCCTGATCCACATCAGCGAGATGACCTGGTCGCGGCGCATGAAACACCCGTCCAAGGTGGTCAAGGCCGGCGATCAGGTGGAAGCCGTGGTACTGGAAGTACATACCAGTGACCGCCGCATCTCTCTGGGCCTCAAACAGCTCGAACCCAACCCCTGGACCACTATCGACAGCCGCTACAGCGTGGGCAGCGTGGTTGAGGGCCGCGTGCGCAACATGACCGATTTCGGCGCGTTCATCGAAATCGAGGAAGGTATCGACGGACTAGTGCACGTCAGCGATCTGTCCTGGACCAAGCGCGTC
>JAPKZC010000813.1 GCA_026394025.1 Candidatus Solibacter sp. | reverse complement strand
GCAAGCTCCCGGGTATCAGTTGCACGCCTCCGTCGCGGCGGCCAGCGCCCGCGACCGGTTGGCGTTTTCCAGCCTGCAGTGGACGCCCGTGGTGTGGAGCCAGGCGCTCGAAGCCGACCGCGGAATCGCCAAAGGCGAAGTCGAGCCCGTCACCATCGATGAACTCTCTTCTCTGTCGCCGTCGCTCTCCGCCGACGGCCGTTACCTGGTTTACCTGAGCACCCAACTAGGTTCCAGGTCGGTGCGCGTGCGCGATTGGACGTCGGGCAAAACGGCCACCCTGGTGGCCTCCCCGTCCGGGTTCTTTAATCCCAGAATCTCCGGCGATGGCACCGGCGTGGCGTATAGCGATTGGAGCGGCAACGTCATGTCCGTGCCCCGAGCGGGCGGCGCCGTGGAGACGCTTTGCGCCGGCTGCGGGACCACCATGGCGGTCTCCGCCGATGGCAAGCGCATCTCCTACGAACCCGCCCAATCAGAAGACCTGACCTACTACGACGTGGACCGCAAGGCGCGCGTCACCGTCGCCCAGCGTCCCGAGGACGGTGTGCTGACCGACGGCCGCTTCTCGCCCGACGGCAAATGGATGGCCTTTCATGCGCGCACCAAGAAGACCACGGCGCAGGTCTTTGTGGTGCCCATTGATGGCGTGGTTCCCGTGCCGCGCCCGCGATGGATCGCGGTCACCGACGGCGCCAGCGAGGATATGGAGCCGGCCTGGAGCCCCAACGGAGAGCTGCTCTATTTCCTCTCCGACCGCGACGGTTTCCGTTGCATCTGGGCGCGGCGCGTGCACGCCGCCGGCAAACAACCCGTCGGCGAGGCCTTCGCGGTGCGCCACTTTCACCGCGCGCGCCGCTCTCTGAAGCGCATGACCGGTACCACCGGGCTGATCGGGCTTTCGGTGGCTCCGGGCCGGATGGTATTCTCCTTCGGCGAGCTTACCGGGAGTATCTGGCTCGAGGAGAAACTGCCGTGAAGATCAGTGTCATTGTAGTGACGCGGAACGAAGGCGCCGAACTGCGCCGCACCGTGGAAAATCTACGCGACACGCTGCCCGCGCGCTCCGAAATCGTGATTGTGGACGACGCTTCCACCGACGGCTCCACCAATTGTTTCCGGCGTGTGATCAAGGCCCCCGGTATCGGCGTGGCGCGAGCGCGCAATCTCGGCGCCACCCAGAGCAAAGGCGACATACTGGTGTTCGCCGACGGGCACATCCGTCTGGATAAATTGTGGTGGCAGCCGTTGGCGGACATTGTCGAAGACCGGCAGGTGGCGGCGGTGGCCCCCGGGGTGACCCATCTGCCGGCTTCGCGGGGTTGCGGTTTCGGTTTGCAACTGACCGGACCGGATCTGGATGCCTGTGCCCATCCTTCCGGGGTGTTGCCTGATGATGCGGCGCGCGGCCTTCGAGGCCACCGGAGGCTGGGACGGCGGGTTGTTGCATCGCGGCGGCGTGGACAACGAAATGTCGGTGCGCCTCTGGCTGCTGGGCTACGATCTGATGATTGCGCCGCAAGTGGTGGTGCGCCACCGGTTCCGTGCGAGTTCGCCGTATCCGGTGGGCTGGCCGCAGTATCTGCATAATCGCCTGCGGCTGGCTTTTGCCCATCTTTCCGCGTTGCGGCTGGCCAAGGTGGTGCGCGCGCTGCACAAACACGAGGCCTTCGGCGAGGCCATGGCGCTGCTGGTGGAGGGCGATATTTCGTTCCGCCGTCGCGAAATGATGGCGCGCCGGGTGCGTAACGACGACTGGTATTTCGAGAGGTTCGGCATGAAGTGGTGAGTGGCAGGCTCCTTCCATGAAAGAAGATGAGATTCAACGCAGAGGCGCGGAGACGCAGAGATAACCGCAGAGAAAACCAAAGAGAAGAACGCCGTTTGGACAGGCCGGCGCGAGGGCCTTTCGTTTTGCTTCTCTGCGCTTATCTCTGCGTCTCTGCGCCTCTGCGTTGAAGGGTTCCTTCTGAAGTTCCGGATTCACAAGGTTGGTGTGAAGTGGTGAATGACAAATTTTCGACCTTCGTGCGGCACAGCGCGTGGTTCGGGCAGCGGGGCAGCGAAACCCATGCCGGCGCACCGGAAGAATACTGGAGAACGCGCG
>JAPKZC010000120.1:13254-14021 GCA_026394025.1 Candidatus Solibacter sp. | reverse complement strand
CATCTTTTCGTCGAGTTCCGCCCGCTTGGGGCCGGCAAAGGTATACACGCGGGCCGGCTGCCCCACACAGATCAGCACCCCGGCACGGTCGTCAACCAGCGGTGTCCAGAAGCGGTCGAGCTCGGTCTGTGCCGGGGGCGTCAGCAACCAGATGGCGGCCACGACACAGGGGACGGCGGCGATCACTGCCAGCCGTACCCGCCTACCCTGCCGCGGCAGCGGCAGGGCAGGCTCGTCGGCCTGGGGCAGATTCGGGAGCGTGGCGGGGACCTGAAACTCGGGGACGTACCCTCCCTGCGGGAGGGCGATTCGCATTTCCGCCTCATGCCCCGGTTCCATATAGTATTGAGCGAGCCGCTTGCGCACCTCGATGGCGGCGTTGCGGACCACCGAATCGTGGTTGGTATCGTACTCCGGCTCGCGGCCGAATACCTGGACGCCCAGGGTACGCTCCTTGACCCTGTCGGGGGCGCCATCGAGGACCGCTTCCACCCCGAAGTTCAGTAATGACTGGCAGCGGCGGCTGTTGCGCAGGTGGGGGCTCGCCAGCAGACGTTCCAACTGGGCGCGCACCTGGGATGGATTGGGGGCAGCGCCGCCCGGCGAATTCCGAATTGTGTCGGATTCCCTCATTCCGTCCTGGAGGATTTTACCATGTCACTCCTGCTAGGGGGTGCGCGACGTTCTCGCAAAACGGTCAGCTCCATGCTGCGAATTTACTAGAAACAAGCGAGTTCACCAGTGTAATGGGGGTTGCGCCCCGTCGT
>JAPKZC010000120.1:0-13190 GCA_026394025.1 Candidatus Solibacter sp. | reverse complement strand
TGGCAATGGGGCCAGACTGTGACATCGTTGTTGGTTTTGGAGGTCTTATGCCACGTCTCGCATTGTTGTGTCTCCTCTCCGGTGCAGCGTTGTTGCACGCCCAGGAATATCGTTCCACGTTGACCGGGAGAATCACGGACCCATCGGGTTCGCCCGTGCCCAATGTCAAGGTCACCGCGACCAAGACGGACACCAATACACCGTTCAGAGGTGTCACCGGGCCGGAAGGCCTGTATACGATTCCCCAACTGCCACCGGGGCCGTACGAACTGGCTGCGGAGGCGAGCGGCTTCAAGAAATACGTGCAGAGCGGAATTGAACTGGCCAGCAACCTTCATGTGGCCGTGGATGTGACACTCACCATCGGCGCCGCCTCGGAAAGCGTCACGGTGACCGCCGATGCGCCGGCACTCGAGACCGAGCGTGCCTCGTCGGGCCAGGCGATCACTACCAGAGAGGTGGAGAATCTGCCCATCAACGGGCGCGCGCCGATGGATCTGGCCGTGATGGCGTACGCGGTGGTCAACACCGGCGTCCGCGACCAGAACCGGCCTTATGAGAACGGCGGGTTCTCCGATTTCGCCATGGGCGGCGCGGTGTCGGGCGCCAACGAAGCACTGCTCGACGGTGTGCCGAATACCGGGACGCTGGGGACAACCGGAAGACGCGCCGCGTTCAGCCCTCCGGTGGACGCGGTCAGCGAAGTCAAGGTCGAAGTGCTCAACGTGGACGCGGCCTACGGCGGCGCGGGCGGCGGCACCATCGAGGTGATCACCAAGGGCGGCACCAACCTGCTGCACGGCACCGCGTCGGAATTCAATCAGGTATCCAACCTCACGGCCACCCCGTTCTTCACCAACAAATCGGGCGGCAGGAAGACCATCTTCCGGCAAAACACCTGGGGCATGACGGCGGGCGGACCGTTGTGGGTGCCCAAGGTCTACGACGGGCGCAATAAAGTGTTCTGGTTTTTCACCTACGAGGGGCACAGGAACAGCGAGCCGGCGCCTTACTATATGACGGTGCCAACGGACGCGGAACGTAAGGGCGATTTTTCCTCGCTGCTGGCGCTCGGTGCGGGATACCAGTTGTATGACCCGGGGACCGGCAGGCTTTCGGGCAGCACCGTGACGCGGACGCCGTTCGCCGGCAACCTGATTCCAACCAACCGGCTGAATGGGGTGGCGCAGAACTGGCTGAAATTCGTGCCGTCGCCCAACAACGTGGCCGCCAAGCCCGATGGCACTAACAACTACTTCACCGGACTTTCCAACCAGAACAAGTACTGGGCGTATTCCGGCCGCATGGACGCCAATCTGAGCAGCCGCAACCGCATCAACGGCAGGGTGTCGGACAGCCTGTGGCGACAGGATGCCGGCAACATCTTCAACAACAGCCTGATTGGGCAGGCGGGACTGCGCGCCATCTGGAGCGCCACCGTGGACGACATCCACACGTTCTCGCCCACCGTCGTCGGTGACCTGCGCGTGGGGTTTACGCGCTACCGGGCGTATTACATACTGAACAGCGACGGTTACGATCCGACGCAACTCGGGTTCCCCTCCTACATCGCGAGCAACGCGACCAAATTGTTCATGCCGCAGTTCAACTTCCCCGACGGCTTTTTCGTCGCCAGCCCGGCCATCAACGTCAATACCACCGACCAGCCGAACAACACCTATCAGGTGTTCGGCAGCGTGACCAAAATCGCCGGCCGGCATTCGCTGAAGTTCGGCGGCGAACATCGCGTGTTCGACTATTCGAACATCGCGTGGACCAACGGGACCGGCACTTATACCTTCGACAGTAACTGGGTGCGGAGTTCCTCCACCGCGGCGGGCCAGGCGGTAGGCGGCAACTTCGCGTCGTTCCTGCTCGGGTTGCCGACCTCGGGCGCCTATGTGATCAATGCCTCCTCCAAAAACGACTCTAAATATGAAGTGGCGTTCGTGCAGCACGATTGGCATGCCCGGCCCAACCTGACTCTGAATATGGGTGTGCGCTGGGAGTACAATAGCGGCACCACCGAACGCTGGAACCGCCAGGTGGTGGGCTTCGATCCGGCGGCCGTGAACAGCTCTACCGCGCCTGCCCGCGCCGCCTACGCCAACATTCCGAACACCTCGGGACTGCTGCTGCCGGCCAGCCAGTTTGTCCCCACCGGCGGCCTGATCTTCGCCTCGCCGGACCGCCGGGCGCAGTCGGATCCACCGAAGACCAACTTCAGCCCGCGCCTCGGGATCAGTTGGAGTCCGGCGGCGCTCAAGAACAAGACCGTGATTCGCAGCGGCATGGGAATCTTCGATTACGTCTACGGTGTGGTGGCAGCCCAGCAACCCGGATTCAGCGCGACCAACACTTACGTGGCCACCAACGACAGCTACCTGACCCCGGCGGCCACCCTGAGCGACCCGTTCCCAGCCGCCAACCCGCTCAAACAACCGGTGGGCGCCGCTTTGGGCGTGAATACCAACCTGGGCCAGAGCGTCACTTTCCTCAACCCGCAATTGGGAAGGCAGTACAGCTTGCGGTGGACGTTCGACGTGCAGCAGCAACTCACCAAAAACACAACCCTGCAAGTCGGGTACGTGGGCAACCATTCGGTCCACCTGACCACGAACTACAATTTCGGCTCGCTGCCCGCACAATATCTCAGCAAGTCGCTGGTGCGCGACCAGAACACCATCAACGCGTTGGGCGCACTGGTGACGAATCCGTTCCTCAACCTACTGCCGGGCACCGGCCTCAACGGTTCGACCACCGCGCTCTCCAACCTGCTGAAGCCGTTCCCGGAGTTCACCGGGGTGACGGAAAACGCCATGAACAACGGTGGATCGTATTTCCACGAGGTGGCGGTCCGGCTGTACAAGCGGCTGTCCCAGGGCGTGATTCTTTCGGTTAACTACAGTCACTCGCGGCTGATGGAGAGAACCACCTACCCGAACGCCAGCGATCTGACGCTGGAGAAACGCGTTTCCGTCGGCGACCGGCCCAACAACTTCACGCTGAGCGCTCTCTACGAGCTTCCGTTCGGAAAAGGCAAGCGGTACTTCTCCGGCGCCAGGGGGATAGTGAACGTCATCGTCGGGAACTGGGCGATCTCGGAGCTGTATAACTATCATACCGGCGCCCCGGTGGCGTGGGGCAACATGCTGTATTACTGGGGTGACCTGAATTACAGCCCGCGGAACACGGATCGCGCCTTTGACGTGACGCGTTTCAACTTAGTATCGGCGCAACAACTGGCGTCGAACTTTCGCTACTTCCCCACCCAGTTCAACAACGTGCGCGTGGACGGGACCAACAATCTGAACCTGACCGTGACCAAGGACTTCTCCTTCGGCGAGAAACTGCGCCTGCAGTTCCGCGGCGAATCGTTCAACGTGGGCAATCACGCGCTATTCGCGGCTCCGAACGTGACGCCGACCAGCGGGGCTTTCGGTACGATTACCAGCCAGACCAACACGCCGCGCGTGATCCAGTTCGCGCTGCGTCTGATCTTCTAGCTGGGTGCACGATTCACAGGAATGCGGGGTGTCCCAGGGTGCTTCTCCAGTGCGGTGGAGCACCCCCTCCCCTTCACCCTCCCCAACTGTGATAAGTTGGTCAACACTCATGGATCCCGCATTCGTTATCCCTCGCGTCGAGAAGTCTGAAGGCCGCGCGCACCATATGTACCGCTGCACCGGCGTCGAAGTCACAATCGGCATCGGTCATGCCATCCAGACCCCCGCCGATGCGCTCAACTTCACGTGGACCGTCAATGACCGTCCCGCGACCGCCGCCCTGTTCCTGCAGGCGAAAGGGTAGCGTCGAACCCGTATGCAGTTTCAAGGACAAGGAAAACCTCCAGTCGGCATCGTCTTCGATGCCGACATCGGCAGCACGATTGACGATGCGCTCGCCCTGGCGATGCTTTTCGGCTTTCAGGGCAAGAACGAATCGCGGGTTCTCTCCGTCAGCACCACCAGGAGCAGTCTCAACGCCGCCATCTTCGCCGACGTGCTGGTCCGCTTCTACACCGGCGAACCCGGCCCCTTCGGCGGCGCCATGCCGATCGGCCTCTGCCTCTCCGGCAAAATGGCCGCGCCCACGCCCATGCTCGATGCCGTGGCCGGCAACGCAAAGTACCCCCGCGGCATCCTCAAGATGAACGATACCGCCGATCCCGTGGCACTCATCCGTAACGCCCTCTCCGCCCAGTTCGACCAGAACGCCATCGTCGTGCTCACCGGCCCCGCCACCAACCTCGCGGGATTGCTGGCGCTGCCCGGCACGCCGGCGTTGATCGCGCAGAAAGCGCGAACCCTGGTGGTGGCGGCCGACGCGCTCACCATGAGCGACATCCCTGGCGCTAGGCGTTTGTTCGCCGAGTGGCCTACCCCGATCGTGGTCGCCGGCGGCGAACTGGGCGACGATTTTCCCTTTCCCGGTTTTCCCTTTCCCGGTGCCGGCATCGAAAAGGACTTCGCCTGGTCGGAGGCGCACCCCCTGGTGGCAGCCTATCGCGCCTACCGCCCCATGCCTTACGATGCCCCCGCCCTTGCCATGGCCGCCGCCCTCTATGCCGTTCGCCCGCAGGAGAACTATTTCAAACTCTCCGACCCCGGTGTTGTCACAGTCGCCGACGACGGACGCGTTCGCCTCGCCCCCGCGCCTTCCGGCAAGCATCGGACCCTGATCGCCGATCCCGCCCAGAAAGAGCGAATCCAGCAGATCTATGCCGAAACCGCCAGCACCAGGCCGGTCGGCCGCGCCCAGCGTTTCCGCCCCCCACAAAAGAAACAATAGGATTCCGAGCGCGCTCTCCTACTTCCCGAAATACTGTTCGTTGAGCTTGTAGCCACTCAGAATGATCGCGTCGAGGTCTTGGTGGGCCAGCTCATTCGCCAGTACCTTCCGCACCGCGTCGAAAGGCAGCGGCTGGCGCTCTTCCACCCTGATGATATGGAAACCGAACTCCGTCTGAATTACATCGCTCAGTTGACCGACGGGTAGCCTGAATGCGGCGTCTTCGAAATTGGCGCCGGAGACGCCGCGCTTCACAAAGCCCATGTCTCCGCCCTTCTCTTTGGATCCGAAATCGTCAGACTCTTCCTTGGCCAACTTGGCGAAATCGGCGCCACCGGCGATGCGTCCCCGCAACTCGGCAGCCTTGGCGCGCGCCTCCTCAACCGAGAGCTCCCTGGACCCCGGCCGAAGGGCCAGGGGGGAACCCTTGGTGCGTACCAAGATCTGCCGGACGCGCGGCTGAGCATACGACTGCTTCTTTTGCTCGTAAATCGCCTTCAGCGTCGGTTCATTCTTCAGGTACTCCTCGCGCACTTGCTCCAGTAGCTCCGCCGCCAATAGCTGTTGGGCATAAGCCCGCATCCTCAGCTTGATTTTCGGGTCCTGGTCCATCTTCCGGCGCCGCGCCTCGGCTTCCAGCGCAAACGCTTTGCCGAACTCCACGCCCAGCGCCTTTCGCGATGTGGGTTGCGCGGCATCCATGCGGTAGCTCTCCTGGCCGGCCGCCAATTCTTCGAACTCGGCCTTGGTCATTTTCAAGCCGCTGGCTTCGATTACCGGCGTCGAATTGGTCACTTGGCCGAACAGGGACAGGCAACCCGCGGCAACCGCAAGCAAACTAATGCGAATGAGATAGGGTGTTGAGATCACGGTGTGTTACTCCAATCAAAACAGAGAAGGCCGGCAATCGAAATTGCCGGCCCTCAACTTACAATTTTACTAGTTCACAGGGCTATGGGACGCAATTCGGAAATTTGAATCCGGCGATCTTCGTGCGCCAGTTGAAAGTTCCATTGGCGCCGATATACTGCGTCGTATACCAGAGCTTGCAATCGTCCTGTGGGTCAACCTGCATCGTCGAGTAATCACCCCAACGATTCAGGGACAGTCCCTGGCTGCCCGCGCCCGCCTGCACGAGTTGTTCGGTGCGCAGCAAGTTAACGGGATCCGTGCGCCGCCGGCCGGCGATCCGAATTGCCGGATTCATAGTCGAAGACGACGCCGAGAAGCCGATGCCGATGTTGCCCAGTCTATCGAATGCGGCTGAACTCATCCAACGGAAAGTGGCGTCCGGTTTGTAGGTGCTGTTCTGGAAAACCACCGGAGGGTTCGCGCCCGGGTTGCGGATTTCCCACCACCGTAACTGTGCCTGCAACACGCTGGTTTCGTTGGTGTCCACGCTCTGTGTGAAGAGCAGCGCTTCGTGAGTGCCGAAGTTGCGGTAAACCAAACGGTACATCTGGCGGTCGGCAAGAGTATCTAACCGCTGGGTAGTGCCCAACTGCGGCACGCAGGTAAGATTAGTGGCCCCATCGTTGCAGGCAGCCTTGGTTGCTGCATCCATATTGAACCCTACGAACGAGAGATTACCGCCGCCAAATCCATCGGTGAAACTGGAATTCGCGGGAGTCGCGAAGTTCGCCACGAATTTCCTCAATTGCATGGTGTATGGCGCGAAGACGTTGTAGTAGTTCCAGCTGATGTAATAGTTGGGTGAACCGGCGGGAGGCAGGTTCGTCCCGTCGAAATCCGCCGGTAAGAAACTGAAGTCGTCGGGACTCTCGAAGCAAACTGAGGTGGCTGGACCGCCCGCCAGCATGGCCGTCCGGTCGTAGGCGCAGGCGCGCCCGTCGGAGAACGTCGATCCAGTCGTGAACATGTTGTACGACATGTAGTAAGCATCGGGCCATACGCCAAGTTTGCCGTAATCCGGAAGGACGCCGCCAAAACTGAACTCGTACAGGTTATAAGATCCGAGTGCGCTGCTTGTAGTGGAAACAGCAAAGCACTGCGCATTCTGCGCAAAAGTGCCGTTGAAGGCGAACTGGGATAGAATCCAGCGGCCCGCAATCCGATCATATTGCACCAATGGGTCGCCGCGATTGAAAGATCTACAGAGACTCCCCGCCGGAAGTGCGCTCCAAATCACATTGCCGGCGATAAACCCGGGAGCAGCCAGCAGAGGAGTTCCCGCCTTATCGTAAACCGCTATGTGGCTGTTGACCCACTGGACGATCTGCGTGGGGCTTACACCCATGGTGGTGTCGGGCGGAGCGCCGGTGACCGAGTAGCCCGGCGTACCTACGCCAAGGGCCTCAAAGTTCGTCGAAATCGTTACCCCGAGCGGCTGGAAATTCGCCGTTTGATTGTACGGGGTGTCGGCCGCGACACTCACCAGAGGCGCGGGCGCCAAGGGCACGGCAGACAGCCCACTCGGCGGCACGACCACCTTGGGCCTGTAATGATTGCGTTCCACGTACCCGCCATCGGTCTGAAAGAGATTGGTCTGGCCAAGGCGGCCGATGTCTTCCAACGTGGGAGAAACCGCCATCACGGAGGCGTTGGTGACGATCGGGCCCGACACTTGTGCGGATGCGGCAACCGCCGCAAACAGGAAACCGTAAAGAAGCTTGCGCATCATTTCTTCCCTTACCTGACTGATCAACTGATTAACGTTTACGCCGCAGGTACGCACCGAAGACGAGTCCGCCGGCGAGCAAGATCACTGTGCCTGGCTCGGGTACCTCGCTGGTAGGGGCAGACCCTTCCAGCAGGAACGCACCCTCCTGACCGACCTCGATCCATATCGGAGGAGCCGCAAGCGGAACATCCGTATAGACGCCCGCCAAGCCACCTCCCGTGGCCGAATTGGACCACAACATCTCCGCGGCTGTACCATCGGAAATGGCGCCGTTATGCAGCGCCAGCCAGTAGGTACCCGCCGTTAATTGGAACGATACGGGGATGTTGAAGACATACTCGGCATAGCCGAATCCCGTCGCAAAGCCGGTGGCCGCAGCTGCAACCGTGGCGGCGACATTGCCCTGCAGGATGGAACCGGGAGTCCCGGCATTGTCGTCGAAGATGGCCCAGTAGGCGGATCCCCGGTAGTCGGCCGCCGCCAACTGAAGACTCCAAAACCGGATGTTCGAGATATCAAACGTTCCAGCCAGGGTGAAGTCCTCAGCTACCAGCAGCTCACTCATATTGGCCCCGTAAGCGGTGCCGGTGTGGTCAGGCGCTCCGTTGCTGATGATTGTCGCTGCCTGCACGGTCGTAGCCAGGGCAAAAACAGCGCCCACGAACCACATTCCTGGTCTCAATTGATACACTAATCCCCCCCCGTTCAACTGCTGACACAACAACCTGTCCGTTCCCAAGTTCTCAATACAGCGGGCCGGTGACAAACCTAGGCGTATGGGCGCAACAGGGTACTAGGCTGCTATCGTCGCACACTTCGGAAGGTACAACAAAAAGTCTCCGTGCCGATCAGCACCGATCTCAGGCTCACATACGCCCGATCGAGAGCGATTATCTCATAGTACCATCAGTACTACCAGTACCGTCAATCTGATTTGGTGTTTTCCCGGTACTGCGCCCGCTCCGCCGGCGGATTCTCTCCACAATGCTTCTGGCTCTCTGCCCCCCCAATGCGGTAAAATCCTCCTAATACTCAGTATCAACTGAAAGAGGGTTTCCATAAATGGGCTGGGGATTCCGAAACGTCACGCTAATGCTATTTGTGTGTGCCGCCCTGCCGGCCGCCGACACTCCGACCTTTGAAAAGACCGTCGTCCCGATCCTCACCTCAACTTGCACCCCCTGTCACAACCAAAACCTCGCGTCCGGTGGGATGAACATCGCGCAATTCACCCAATCCGCATCGCTGACCAAAAGCCGCGATGGTTGGGACATCATTCTGCGCAAGATGCGCTCCGGTGAGATGCCCCCCAAGGGCATTCCGCGCCCGGCGCAGATGAATGCCGTCATCCAATACCTGCGGGACGAGTTCGACAGGGCCGACCGCAACCTCAAACCCGATCCCGGCCGCGTCACCGCCCGCCGCCTCAACCGCGGCGAGTACTCCAACACCATCCGCGATCTTCTCGCCGTCGAATTCCACGCCGAGCAGAGCTTCCCCACCGACGATCTTGGTAACGGCTTCGACAACATTGGCGACGTCCTCACCATCTCGCCCGTCCTGATGGAGCACTACCTTGCCGCCGCCGGCAGGATCGCATCGCGCGCCGTCGGCGCCGACCCACTTCCCAAACCGCTCGAAGCCCAGTACGCCAACAAAGATAAGAAAATCCGCCGCGTCGATTTCAGCTCCATCGAGGCCAAGGGCCGCATCGAGTTCGACGGCGAGTACATCGTCCGCTTCGGTCTCCAGGGTGAGCGCACGGCCGACGCCAAGCCGGTCACACTGGCCTTCTGGATGGACGGCAAGCTGCTCAACTCAATGCCCGTCGAGACCAAGCCATCGAAGCTGGTCTACTTCGATCCCTACTCCGAAGAGCAGATGCGGCTCTTCCTCCCCGAGGGCGATCACGTCTTCCGCGCAGCCTTCGTCGATGACGAGTTCGTCAAGGGCCTCAGCGCCAGGGACGCCTACGATCGCAAGAAGAACAAGTTCGTGGATTCCATCACCTTCATCGGCCCTTACGTTCCCAAGACCCCACAGCCCAGCCGCGCGAAGATCTTCATTTGCGATCCGAATTCCGGAGCTGCCTGCGTCGAGAAGATCGTCGCCAACCTGGCGCACCACGCCTGGCGACGCCCGGTCGCCAAGGCTGAAACCGCATCGCTCCTCAAGTTCGTCGCCATGGCGAAGGCCAGCGGGCAAACCACCGAACAGGGAATTCAACTGGCCCTTCAGGCGATGCTGGTCTCCCCCCACTTCCTCTTCCGCATTGAGCGCGATGCCAACCCGCTCGACGCCTCCACGGCGCACGCCGTCACCGATCTCGAACTGGCATCGCGCCTCAGCTACTTTCTGTGGAGCTCGATGCCGGACGACGAGCTGCTCGCGCTCGCGGAGGCAGGGAAACTGCGCGCCGGCGATACGTTGGATGCCCAGGTGAAGCGCATGCTCGCCGACCCGCGCAGTGCCGCGCTCGCCGACAACTTCGCTGGCCAGTGGCTGGAACTGCGCAACCTCGACGTGGTCAAACCCGATCCCCAGAAGTTCCCGGACTGGAGTCCCGAACTGCGCGACGCCATGAGGCAGGAGACCCGCCTCTTCTTCGACGCCATCCTGCGTGAGAACCGCCCCCTCAGCGAATTCCTCGATGCCCGCTACACATTTCTCAATGAGCGGCTGGCCAAACACTACGGCATCGAAGGCGTGAAGGGGCAGGACTTCCGCAAGGTCGATCTCGCCACCACTCAGCGCGGTGGCATTCTGAGCCACGCCAGCGTGCTGACGGTTTCGAGCTACCCGACGCGCACCAGTGTCGTGATCCGCGGAAAGTACATTCTGAATAACATACTTGGCAGCCCGCCGCCGCCACCTCCACCCGATGTTCCGGCGCTCGATGAAGCCGCCGTGGGCGCCTCCGCGTCCCTGCGGCAGCAGATGGAGAAACACCGCGCCGACGCCATGTGCGCATCCTGCCACAACAAGATGGACCCGCTGGGCTTTGGCCTGGAGAACTACGACGGCATCGGCAAGTGGCGCACCATGGACGGGAAATTCTCCGTTGATTCCTCCGGCACACTGCCCAACGGAAGCAGCTTTGCCACTCCTGGCGAAATGCGCACCGTGCTCAAGACCCAATTGCCCCAGTTCTCCCGATGCATCGTGGAGAAGATGTTGACGTACTCTTTAGGCAGAGGACTGGGATCTTATGACCGGCGTACGGTGGATGAGATCGATCGCAACCTGGCCGCCTCCGGCTACGGGTTTCAGCGGTTGATATTCGAGATCGTACGCAGTCTGCCATTTCAATCGCGAAGAGGGGAACAACAGCCATGATGACTCGCAAATCAATTCCCAGGCGCGCTTTCCTGCGCGGCATGGGGACCGCCGTCGCCCTGCCGTTTCTGGATGCCATGGTGCCCGCGTTTGCCGCGCCGGCCACCGGCAAGCCGCCCGTCCGCATGGCGTTTGTCTACGTGCCAAACGGCATCGACATGCGCTACTGGAACCCGGACTACGAGGGGCCGCTCGCCGAACTTCCGCGTATCCTCAAGCCTCTGGAGCCGTTCAAGGACGACATCCTCATGCTCGGTAACCTGACCCACAACACCGGGCGCGCGCTGCTCGATGGCGCCGGCGATCATGGGCGTTGCTGCGGCAGTTACCTCACCGGCATCCAGGTCAAGAAGAGCACGGTGGATATCAAGGCCGGCGTTTCCATGGACCAGATCGTCGCCAACAAGGTGGGCGGGCAGACGCGCTTCCCTTCGCTCGAAATCGGTCTGGAGGACGCGCGCCAATCGGGCGACTGCGACTCCGGTTACTCCTGTGCGTACACCAACAACCTGGCCTGGCGCAGCGAGACCCAGCCGTTGCCGCCCATCCTCGACCCGCGGGCGCTCTTCGAACGCCTGTTCGGCAACGGTGTGGTGCTGAGTCCGGAAGCGCGCGTGCGCGAAGCGAAGTACCGGCGCAGCATTCTGGATTTCGTCACCGAAGACACCAGGAAACTCGAAAGCGGCCTCGGTCCCACCGATCGCCGCAAGCTCGACGAATACCTTTCCTCGATTCGCGAAGTGGAGCGGCAGCTTGAAAGGGCTGAGAAGGACAACGCGCGGATCGATCCGCGCATGGAGAAGCCTTACGGAGTGCCGGCCGATTTCGCCGAGCACTTCAAGCTGATGACCGACATGATGACCATCGCGTTTCAGGCCGACCTGACGCGCGTCATGACTTTCCTGGTCACCCATGAAGGCACTTCGCGCGCCTACCGCGAGATCGGCATTCCAGACGGCCACCATCCGCTCACCCACCATCGCAATCAAGCCGATTTGATGGAAAAGGTGGCGCAGATCAACTGCTACCACATGAAGCAGTTCGCGGGATGGGTGGAGAAGCTGAAGTCGATCAAGGAAGGCGACGGCACGCTGCTTGATAACTCCATGATCGTTTACGGCGCCGGGCTCTCCGACGGCAACCGGCACGCGCACGAAGACCTCCCCACGTTGATCGCGGGGAGCGCCGGCAAGACTATCAAGACCGGCCGCCGCGTGGTCTATCGCAAGGAAACTCCCATGTGCAACCTCTTCCTCGGCATGATGGACCGCATGGGCGTTCAGACCGATCACTTCGGCGATTCCACCGGCAGAATCGATGGCCTTGATCTGACGTAAAGAAGGAGCGGGCGCATGCGTCTCGGCGTGCTGGTTGTAGTGGTTTCTCTCGCCGCGCTTGCCCAGCGATTCGGCGGCGGCATCCCGCCATGGCGACAACGATCCGCGCCCCGAGTTCCCCACCGGCGGCGAATTTCATTTCATTCGCGCCGAGTATACCGATCTGCCGCAATTCCACCGCGGCTTCGGATTCGCCTCGCGAGGCGCTACCGGAAACGGTTGGTGGATGGTGGATTGGCCCGATGCCGACCAGCACTTCTCCATGGGCGTACGCCGCCTCACCCGCATACACACGGGTGATCCGCGCCACCTGCGGCTCACCGATCCCCACCTGTTCGACTATCCCTGGATCTACGCTACCCAAACCGGATGGTGGGGATTGAGCGATGCCGAAATCAAATGTCTACGCGAATTCCTGCTGCGTGGGGGCTACCTGGTGGTTGACGATTTCTGGGGGCCGGAGCAGTGGGAGATCTTCCGCCTCACCATGGATCGGGTGCTTCCCAACCGCCCCATCGTAGACTTGGCGCACAGCGATAGCGTGATGCACGTGCTCTACGATATCGAGGAGAAGGACCTCACCTGGATCCCCGGCACACGCCATTTACGCCGCGGCCCGGGTGGCGGCATCACTGTGCAGCAACCCGAAGGCACCGCCCCAGCCTGGCGCGCCATCTTCGACGATAAAAACCGCATGGTGGTCGCCGTCAATTTCAATACTGATGTCGGCGATGCCTGGGAATATGCCGATTCTCCGGACTACCCCGAAGCCATGACCACCCTGGCCTACCGCTATGGCCTCAACTACCTGATCTACTCCATGACGCACTGAGGGACGCACCGCCTGCCGACGCGCGTTGCCCCAATCCGAGCCGCGACCGGAGTACGCTCTGAGTCGGCGGCTGTGGGTTCCTGGTGAGTCTCGTAACAACAATCGGCCCTTCTGACCGCTACGGCGTCAGGGAGGATCTATCGTCGGTAGCGGAGATCTCATCGTCGCGCGTTTATCCGGCCAATCTCTGCCCGTTATCCAGCGGGGTTGAGTTTGCGAGCCTTAGCGATGATTTTGGTCAATCGGTTGGAGA
>JAPKZC010000834.1:14163-30805 GCA_026394025.1 Candidatus Solibacter sp. | reverse complement strand
AGCCATGGCGCGGGCGGCGGCGCCGATGTTTAGCGGGTTGCGCGTGGATACCAGGACCACTCGCAGATTGTTCTTCCAGTTGGCGGCGATGCTTCGATCGTAGCTTACATTCGGCGCTCGGGAAATCTGCTACTCTACTGGAGGAAGCGCGACGCGCGGGCGAACGGGGTAGTGTGCGGCGGGTTACGAATTCGTCGAGGGCTGTAACCCGATTTGACAATGAAACCCCAAACCCCCTAAACTAAATACTTTGCAACCGCGAATCGCTGGAGATGTGTGTCAATGAGTACCGAGTTCCCCACAAAGAATGGGATTAACCGCCAGTGGCATCTGATCGATGCCCAGGACGTAGTGCTGGGCAAGCTGGCAAGCAAGGCCGCTATGGTGTTGATGGGTAAGACCAAACCCAGCTACACCCCATTCATCGATGCGGGCGATCATGTGATCGTGATCAACGCCGCCAAGGTGAAGGTAACGGGCCGCAAGGAAGAGGATAAGCTCTACCGCCATTTCACCGGGTATCCCGGCGGGTTGGTGGAAAAAAGCTTGAAGCGGGTGCGCGCTGAAAAGCCGACCCGCATTGTGGAGGATGCCATCGCTGGTATGCTCCCCAAGAACAAGCTTGGCAAACAGATGTTTCGGAAACTGAATGTCTACGCGGGTGACCAGCATCCGCACGCGGCGCAGCAACCGGTCGCGTTGACTATCAAATAGCGAGCAGGAAGGTAACCGTTAGTGGCAGCTACTTTAGTTCAATATTTGGGTACGGGCCGCCGGAAGAGATCGGTGGCTCGCGTGTTCTTACGGCCCGGTACGGGTGAGATTAAGGTCAACAATCGCGCGTTCGAGAATTACTTTCCCACGGAAAGCACGCGCTTCGTGGTTCGGCAGGCGCTGGCTGCCACCGAGACCACGGACAAGTTCGATCTGCTGATACTCGCCAACGGCGGAGGCGTCGCCGGTCAGGCGGGCGCTTGCCGTCTGGGAATTTCCCGGGCTTTAGTGGAGTTCAACGCGGAACTGCGGGGACGGTTGAAGAAGCTCGGCTTCTTGACCCGCGACCCGCGGCAACACGAGCGCAAGAAGTACGGCCAAAAAGGCGCCCGCAAGCGTTTCCAGTTCTCCAAACGTTAAATCACCGCGAGGCCTGGAAGGCTGTTGGTGGACATTCCGGGCCTTGCTATCTTTCAACCGAAATCCGGCTCCAGTCCGCCGCGTAAATCTCGCTTTGGACCGCGCGGCTTGTGATAGAGCACGTTTATTTTTAGGAGTTATTTTGCCTGCAATCTCGATGAAGGAGTTGCTCGAAGCTGGCGTTCACTTCGGGCACCAGACCAAGCGCTGGAATCCGAAGATGAAGGAATACATCTTCGGCGAACGCAACGGCATTTACATCATTGACCTTCAGAAAACCCTGAAGATGTTCAAGGACGCCGCCCGGTTTGTGGGTGAGATGGCCGCGCAGGGCAAGAATGTCCTCTTCGTGGGCACCAAGCGTCAGGCGCAGGAAGCCATCGCCGAAGAGGCCAACCGCTGCCAGATGTATTTCGTCAACCAGCGCTGGCTGGGCGGCCTGCTGACCAACATGCTGACGGTGCAAAAATCCATCAAACGCCTCAAGGAACTGGAAGCCATGGCTTCGGTGGAAGGCGGCTATGCCGGCCGTCCCAAAAAGGAAGTCATCCGCCTGGAACGCGAGCGCAAACACCTGGATTCGAACCTGTCGGGTATCAAGGATATGCCCGGCTTGCCGGACGTGCTCTTCGTGATTGACTCCAACAAGGAAGCCATCGCGGTTAAGGAAGCGCGCCGCCTGGGCATTCCGGTGGTGGCCATTGTGGATACCAATTGCGATCCTGACGAAGTCGATTGGGTAATTCCGGGCAACGATGACGCGTTGCGCGCCATCCGCCTGTTCGCCAGCAAGATCGCCGACGCCGTTGTAGAAGGCCGCGCACTGGCTACGGAACACGATTTCACCGCAGACAAGATTGTCAGCGACGAGACCCCTGCCGAGGAAGGCATGATGGAGTACACCGAGTACGTGGACCCCAAGTATGCCGAAAAGATCATGGCGGAGAGCATGAGCATGGCCGACGAGCCGGCTCAGGCTTCGCAGCGTAAGGGACCCGCTTCGGAAACGGCCGAACCGGCTGCCGAACCCGTGGCCACCGAGGGCGGCATTTAGCATTTCCCCGTGGGGCATCGCGTCGGGCGTCGCTTTGGTGCAGCCCAGGCGGGTGCCCGGCCCAGGCTACCACCTGCCCGGCGAAAGGAACCAGGAAACTATTATGGCGGAAGTTACTGCGGCACTAGTCAAAGCACTGCGCGAGCGCACCGGCGCCGGAATGATGGAATGCAAGACCGCCTTGGTGGAAGCCAAGGGCGACCTCACCGAAGGAGAAGTGGTTTTGCGCAAGCGTGGCATCGCGTCGGCCGGCAAGAAGGCTTCGCGCGCCACCAAACAGGGTCTGATCGGCGCCTACATCCACCACGGTGGCCAGCTCGGTGTCATGGTGGAAATCAATTGCGAGAGCGATTTCGTGGCTCGCACCGCCGATTTCCAGGAACTCGTGCACGATGTCGCGATGCACATCGCGGCGGCCGACCCGCGCTTCATCCGCAAGGAAGACGTCACAGCCGACGTGATCGCGAAGGAAATGGACATCCAGAAAGCCCGGGCTCTTGCCGAGGGCAAGCCTGAGAAGATGATCGAGAAGATCACCGAGGGCCGCATGTCCAAGTTCTACGAAGAGATCTGCCTGCTCGAACAGCCATTCGTGAAGGAAGCCACCCTCACCGTGGGACAGCTTGTCAAGACCAAGATCGCCAAACTGGGCGAGAACATCAGCGTGGCCCGCTTCGTGCGTTTCAAGGTCGGCGATTCGCAGGCGGCGGAAACTGCCAGTGAAACCGCGGCAGCCGAGTAGGCAATGCCGGGCTACAAGCGCATCCTGCTGAAACTGAGCGGCGAGGCGTTGGCCGGCACGGCCACCTTCGGTATCGACGCGGACCGCGTGCGAGCCCTGGGGCGCGAAGTCGCCGACGTCGCCGCAGCGGGCATTCAGGTTGGTGTCGTGGTGGGCGGCGGCAACATCTTTCGCGGTGTGGCCGCCGCTGCCCGCAGTATGGACCGGGTGACCGGAGACCATATGGGCATGCTGGCCACAGTCATCAATTCCCTGGCCCTCAGCGACGCCCTCGAACAGATGGGAATTCCGACGCGCGTGATGAGCGCCATCGAGATGCACCAGGTGGCTGAGCCTTATATTCGCCGCCGCGCCATCCGTCACCTGGAAAAGGGACGCATCGTCATCTTCGCGGCAGGTACATCCAATCCCTACTTCTCCACCGATACCGCGGCCACCCTGCGGGCTCTCGAAATCAAGGCTGACGTGATCGCCAAAGCCACCCGCGTCGATGGGGTCTACGACAAGGACCCGCTCAAGTTCCCCGACGCCGTGAAGTTTACCGAGATCACCTACCTCGAAGTGCTGTCGCGCGCCCTCGGCGTGATGGACGCCACCTCGATCGCCATGTGCCGCGATAACAAGCTCCCGATTATCGTTTTCAATCTGAACACGATAGGCAATATAATGCGTATGTCGATGGGTGAAACCATCGGCACTGTGATTCATTAGCCGTACCGCGTTACGGAGACACTTCGATATGAAGACAGAACAGCACACAGCACCCGGCGGTCCCGTGTTCAACTCGGTGAAAGAAGTCGAGGCGAACCTCAAGACCAGGATGGACAAGGCGCTCATGGACCTGCAGCACGACATGGCCACGATTCGCACCGGAAGAGCGTCGTTGAGCATCCTGGACAACATTCGCGTGGACTATTACGGTACACCCACGCCTCTCAATCAGGTTGCCAACCTGCACGTTCCCGAACCGAACCTGATCACCATCCAGCCCTGGGACGTCTCCCAGATCGGGCTGATTGAGAAGGTGATCCGCACCAGCGATCTGGGCCTCAACCCGGGCAACGATGGCAAGCTCATCCGGCTGCCTATTCCGCCGTTGACCGAAGAACGGCGCAAGGAGTTCGTCAAGAAATTGCACGGCGTGGCCGAGCACCACCGCGTGGCGGTGCGCAACATCCGCCGCGATGGCAATGAAGCCGTGAAGCGGTTGTTCAAGGATAAGAAGATCACCGAAGACGATGACAAGAAGGCGCACGACGAAATACAGAAGCTGACCGACGCATACATGGGAAAAATCGACACGGCCTCCAAGTCCAAGGAAAAGGATATTTTGGAGATCCGCTAGATCTGCCAGTTTCAGAAGCCTCCGCGCCGCGGCTCTCCCACTGAGAACCGCGGCGTTTGTGTCTGAGAGCGGCCCGAGCACACCGAGTGAATATGCAACCTGACTCCAATCGATGGTTCACCCTGCGGGTGCCGGCCTCCAGCGCCAACCTGGGGCCCGGCTTTGACGCCCTCGGCCTCGCCCTGGGCGTGTACCTCACCTGCCGGTTCCGTCGCAGCGAGGCGCTCTCCATCCAGGCCGCCGGCCGCGATGCCGCGTCCATCCCGGATACGTCCCTCAACCTGATCTGGCAGACGGCACTCTCGGTGGCACAGGCTCACCGCATGACCATGCCGCCCATCGAACTGCACATCCATAACGACATTCCGCTGGGCAAGGGGATGGGGTCGAGCGCGGCGGCGCTCACCGCCGGCGTGGTGATCGCCGACGAACTGCTCGGCCTCGGTTGGAAGCCGCTCCGCATACTCGACGAAGCCGCCCGTCTGGAAGGCCACCCGGACAACGTCGCCCCCTGCACGTTGGGCTCGATCGTGGCCAGCGCCATAGATTCCGGTGGCGTGACGCGCGCTGTCCGACTGGATCTGCCCCAGGGTTTCGACCTGGCCATCGTCGTCCCTGATTTCGACCTTCCCACCTCCCAAGCGCGCGCCGTGCTGCCCTCCGGCTACAGTCGCGAGGATGCCGTCTTCAACGTGCAGCGCGCCGCCCTGCTCATCGCCGCATTGGCCACCGGCACGACTTCGGTTTTCCCCGCGGCGATTGAAGATCGCTTCCACCAGCCGTACCGGGAAGCCCTGGTGCCGGGCCTCCACGAGATTCTGCGCCTGCGCGCCCCTGGCCTGCTCGGCTGTGCCCTCAGCGGCGCCGGCCCTAGCATTCTCGTCTTCTTCGAGCGCGGCTACGAAAGCGTCTGTGACCTGGTGGTCCAGATCTTCTGTCTTCACGGCCACGAAGCGGAAACCCTCCACTGCAACATCCCCGAGCGCGGCTTCGAACTGACGCCAGAGTGACGCCGGAGCCCATGCACCGCGGAGGCGCTTGGGCGAGGATGGGGCGGTGGCGACACGGGCACGGTCTTCAATTCAGCCTACACTCGGGCCACGATGCAGGCAGCCCTGAAGTCGGATTTCCGGCGCGACCCTCGCTCCACGCGCCCTGGGTTCCGCTCATGCGATCCACGGCCTGTAATTCTGCTGCGTAGACGGTGTGACTCCACGTGATAGACCAGCCGCCTGCCCTGCCCGCCGGCAACGGCTCAACTCCGGGTCCGCGCTGTTTTTCGCCGGCTCACACGTCGCAAATGGAGATCGCCTGATCCAGCGATTTCAGCGGGTCGCCCAACGGCGAATACTCGTGGCTCAGATAGCCGGTGTAGTCCAGATCGACGATAGCCCGGGCGACAGCGCGGTAGTTGAGTTCCTGCGTGTCGTCGATTTCGTGCCGGCCTGGATTGCCAGCCGTGTGGAAGTGGCCCATGAAGGCGAAGTTGTCGCGGATGGTGCGGATGATGTCCCCCTCCATGATCTGCATGTGGTAGATGTCGAACAGAATCTTCACGCGCGGCGACTCCACCAGCTTGCAGATTTCCACCAGGAACTTGGTGTGATCGGCCTGGGCGTCGGGGTGGTTCACCTTGCTGTTGAACAACTCCAGGCAGATGGTGACGCCCTTGTCTTCGGCGAGCGCCTTGACCCGCTTGAGGAAGCTCACGCTGTTTGCGGTGGCCTCGGTGTCCGAAATTCCCTGTTTAGTGGCGAACGTGATGATGACGTTCGGCATGCCCGCGCCGGCGGCCAGCCCGATATTGTCGGTCAACTGCTTCTCGGCCTTCTCGTGGTTGGCCTTGTGATTGATGCCGCTGCAGCCAGGAGCCATCACGGAAATCAGCCCGTACTTCTTGAGCGTGGGCCAGTCGGCGGGCCCGCTCAAGTCCAGGCCCTTAAGGCCGAGCCGGGCGGATTCCCGGCACATGTCCTCCAGGGACATGCCTTTTCCAAAGCACCCTTTTGTGGCCCCCTGCTTGAGCCTGCCCTTGCGCGGGACGACCGGCGTTTGAGCGGCGGCCGCGCCCAGACCGGCGGCGCCCGCCATGACAGGAATGAAAGACCTGCGCGTCATGAAAACCTCCTCGAAACTGCGTGTTCTACACTCTTACCCAACCCAGGCCTGCCTTGCCTGCTCCAGTGTTGTTCAGCCTTCCTCAACGACTTTGAAACCCAGCAGCGCGCCGAGCGTCACCACGCAGTTCCGATGATCGCCATACACCGTAACGCGATGCCAGCCCTGTGTCCAGCCCTCGAGCATCTTCTGCGCGTTCGGGATCTCGGCGGCCAGTTTGGTCCGGCAGGCTTTGTCATCATCGATGTTGGCCACCGTCTTGGCCGTGTGCATCACCACGGTCTTCTGGGATGGCACGAACTTGAGCGAGGTCACTACCTGACCCAGCGGCATCAGCGAGCGTATGGACGCGCCTTTCCGGTCCTCTGAATGGCTGCGGATGTGGAAGGGGTTGGCGCTTCCGCGCGGTCCGAAGACCTTGGTGGGAGCCACGCAGTGGGCATAGACGATCTGGTTCTTCGAAGTATCGATCACCGGGTCGGAGATGTACCCGGGCCGTCCCGTCGCGTACGTCACGGCAAGCATCGTGATGGTGGACTGAAGGTCCGCTTCGCAGGCTCCGACCAAGCCGTCGTTGTTGAGCTGAAAAAACCCGAGGCACGGATAGGCCGGCATCCTTCCGGCATAAAACAGGGTGAGGCAATCCACCGCAATGGCTTGCGCGCCGCGTTCCCCCAGCATGTTCCGCATGGCCACATACATGCGGCCGGACTTGCCGATCTCGTCCTCGGATGGCTCGACCACTTTTTCGGCGGCCCTTATCCAGGTTTTTCCCCACTTCTGGGATTCGCCCGCATCGGCCTTTTCATAGGCTGCGTTCAGCTCGTCGGCGGAGAGCGTCTGGACTTTCGTGCCGAAGGTCTCCTCGATCGCTTTGGCCTCGCGGGGCGCGCCATTGACCACGTCGAGAATCGAGGAAGACCGGAGCCGCTTGAGAGACTCGAAAGTCCGGACCGCCTGCGCCACGTCGTCGAAGTTCGACGAGGAGACCAGGGCGACGCGTGGTCCGCGCATCGCGCCGATTCCACCGGCGTAGAGATCGTTCACCACGACGACCGGGCGCCCGGACGCGGTCACGCTGCCGACCGGGGAAGAGGGAAGACCAAGCAGGTACAGAACGTAGCCGTCCACTTCGCTATCGGCAGCCAGGATTCTGGCTGTGTCCTCCTGCGTGCGCGGCACCGGGGCCGGGAGAAACTCGATGCCCGGGCATGCGTTCCGCAACCGGGACGCCAACTCCGCCTTGCGGCCTTCAAAGTCGTAGCCGATGTTCGGCCACCCCTGCACTCCCGGGGCGGGATGCGAGAATACCAGCCGCACTTTCGCCCTTTCGCGGCTCAGCGCCGGCGCGCTTTGCGCCGCAGCCTTGCGGGTGGCCTGAGGGCACAGACCCGCGCACAAAGCGCAAGTTGCGGACTTCGCGCAAGCGGCCAGAAATCGCCGCCTGTCGAGACGGCTGGAAGCGCCAGCCTGAAGCGTATCGATTGGAACTGTAGTTGCAGTCACGATCCACCACCTTTCATTCCCGAAAGCCGCTTCGGGTCAGGATCCCAGAGCCGTTTGGAGCACGGCCCTGGCGTAACCGACGTAATCCGCCCGCGAGGATGCTCCGATATTTCATGAGGGTAATCAGGTCTTTTTGTGCGAAATATAGGTGCGCGGCCACGGACTCTTCCCCATTTCGCGTACCACCCCGCAATCGAACGTGATGCCATTGGCCGGACTGTAAACACCCAGTTTACCCCGATCTGCTTCAGGCGGCGCATGCCGTCGTCGCCCTGCCCGGTTCAGCCAGATCTGAGCTTGCGAGAGCCACAGCCGTGAGCCAGGCTGACGAAGGGCGCCCTCGCCAAATACCAGAACAACTGGACCCTGCTCCCCTGACCGACAACACCACGGGCCTTCGGGCACAGGCCGAGCCAGATTGCCTACTGGAGATGTACCGGCGTGACCCCGCGCCGATAGAGAATGGTCGCAGTGGTTCGTCGGCGGCGCTGAAGTTGTCCAGCAGGCCCTCAACCGGGGGACCATCGGCTCTCCGGAAAGGTTGAGCAACTACCCGCCGACGTCACTGGATGCTCGCTGCCGTGCACAGCGCCGAACATTGCGAGTATGTTCTCCGGCGGCACATTTGCCTGGATGTTGTGCACCTGCTGGAACACAAATCCCCCACCCGGCGCGAAGATGCGGACCTGTTGGGCCACGTGCTCCCGCACCGCCTCACTGTCGCCGAACGGCAGCACCCGCTGCGTATCGCACCCACCGCCCCAAAAGGCGAGATCGCGTCCGAAATCGCGCTTGAGGCCGGCCGCGTCCATTCCACGGCAGGAGATCTGTACCGGATTGATCGCGTCCAGGCCGGCTTCGATAAGATCCGGAAGCAGCGGCCGCACCCCTCCGCAACAGTGCAACATCACCTTCACGTCTGCCAGCTCCTTCGCGCGCCGCCACAGCAGGCTGTGCCGCGGTTTGAAGAACTCGCGATACATCCTGGGCGAGAGCAGGGGCCCATTCTGGCCGCCAAGGTCGTCTCCGAAGACAATCACGTCGATAAACGGCCCGACCGCGGCGAGGAATCTCTCAAGGTTGGCAAGATGCATCTCCAACAAGCGGTCGAGGAAGGCGTGGACCCTAAGCGGTTCGCCCGCCAGCATCTCCATGAACCGGTCCATGCGGTACAGGAATTGACCCATCTCGAGGAGATTACCGCCGAACAGCGCCAGAATCGCACGGCTGGTGCTGCCACGCAGGCGGCGGGCGCCCGCAGCCAGGGTCGCCCCGTCGGGAGCCAATGGTCCGGGAGGGCTGGCGACCGCGGTCCAGAGGCACTCCCGCATCGCGTCGTCGAGCGGGCGCTGGTCGCCCGATTCGAGCAGCGGCCAGTGGCACTGATCAAAGTACATGGCTCCGTCGGGCATCCGTCCAAGAGACAGGCCGTCAGGTGCGCGCAACAGCCACTCTCCGTTTCCCCGCTCCGGAATCGCCCAGACGGGCATCCGGCATGGAGTTCCATCCGGCAGTACCCAGTCCGCCCAATCTGCATCGCTGAGGGCGAAGCCGCGACCAAGTTCCACGGTGTCGACACCGAGAAGATCCAGTACATCCTCGTCCACGATCGCCAGTTGCTGGATCGGATCGTACACGCGGAGCGGAACCTCCTTGAGACCGAGGGCGCGCCGGAGAAGCAGATACGCCAGTGGTGCAATGCCCGACGAGCGGTGGCCTGAGAAATCGAGCGGCACCCGGTCAGGCTCCCGGTGATTCAGAGCGGCGAGAATTCGTTCTCGTGACGTCATGGTGATCTCTCTCAGGCTGTTCATAGGTCGCTGCAGCCTTTCGCGGGTTCGATTAGTGCCGGGATGTCGGGACGCGGCAAGCGGCGATACCAGACAAAGAACAGGACCACGCCCAATGCGACCGCTGACAACAAACATCCGGCGGCTGGGGCGAAACGATGGACGATCAGGTACATCGGTCCGAGGTATAGACCAATCAGCAGCAATACGCCCAGCAGGACGCTCCCCAGATCCCCGCGCGCTGTTGACTCCCGATGAAACCCGGGATCGATTTCCGCCACCCGGCGCCGGACCGGTCCCCAGAATCCCCATACGCTGGTTCTCGTGTAGAAACCGGCCAGATGCTCCATGGGAACGGGTTTGGTCAACAGCGACGCTACCACTGAAACCACGGCGACCGAAAACACGATGACCGGAAAGCTAAAGTAGAGCGGGACTGGCACGCCCGCAAACCGCTCGACTGCCACGTGCAACAACGACAGGGTCATTCCTGCCATCGCCCCGCCCGCGTAACCCCACCCGTTCATCCTCCACCAGTACCAGCGGAGCACGTTCGGAGCCAGCACGCCCGCGCCCAGCGTTCCCATGATCCAGGTGAAGAGCAGGTTGATGGATCCGGCAAAGACGGAGATCGCGAGTCCGCTGGCCACGAGGAGCGCCGAAGCCAGGTAGCCGGCATACACCAGACGGCGGCCTTCAGCGGCGGGATTAATGTACGCCTTGTAGATATCCTTCACGACGTAGGAAGCACCGGCATTCACACAGGAACTGAATGACGCCAGGAATCCGGAAAGAAGCGCCGCGACGGCCAACCCGGTCGCGCCGCGCGGCAGAAACTTCGCCAGCACGATTGGGAGCGCACGCTCCGGGTCGCGTGCGATCATCTCTCGCCACTGGGGCGCGCTTTCGGCTCCGATCGCGAGCACCGCGATGGCCATCGCCATCGGCCAGCGGATGGTGTGGATCACGCCCCACAACGCGCCCAGCTTCTGCGCATCGCGCGCGTCGGCAGCGGCCAGAAATCGTTGGAAGTCGAACAACTGCTCGGGTCCGCTCAGGCAGAGTAGCAGACCCTTGGTAACGTACACCATCGCCAGGGCGCCAAACATCCGATAGACGGGGTCGCCCGCGTAATCCAGCCGCCAAACCCAGTCGATGGACCACCACTGTGGCGGCACCAACTGTGCGAAGCGGTTGCCATCGAAGTTCCGGAAACCCAGCCAGCTAACCATCAACGCGCCCAAACTGAGGAGGATTGTCTGGAATACTTCAACCACGATCATCCCCTGGAATCCTCCCGCGATCACGTAGACCCCCGTCAGGAGAATCACAACCGCCGCTCCCACCTGCGGATTGACATCCACGAAGACCGTGATGAACTTCCCCATTCCGACCGCGGCAAAGGCCAGAAACGCGGTCACCGTGAGCACGGCGTAAACCGTGTAGGCGAGACGCGCCATGCCCCCCGCCTTGCCCGGACCGAAGCGTACCAGCATCCACTCCGAACCCGTCATCACCGAACTTCGGCGAATCCAGCGGCCCATATATGCCATGTAGAAAGCCGCAATGACGAATCCCCAGATCCACCATCGTGCCGGTGATGTCGAAGTACGACGAACTCCCGGACATGGCAAGCGCCCACCAGGGAAGCTTGCGGCCACCGAGAAAATAGGACTCCAGACCACGCGCCGCTTTGCGCTTGAAGGCGACTCCGATGGAGACAATCGTGGCCAGGTACGCCGCGACGATTACGAGGTCGAGGGGGCTCAGTCTCATGGTCGGTGTTCACCCTCGGGGGATCATCTCATTTAAGCATCCGCACCGTGATCCACAGAAGCAGACAAATCGGAGCGGGCGCGAACGCACCGGCACCTTGTGGCCCGGTCGATGGAACTCTCTGCCATTTCGGCCGCAAAGCCCACGGCTTGATACTCGAAGCAGCTGTAGAGTATGCCGTCCTTCAGATAGATCGAGTAGTTCCGGATAGGGCATTGCCGGATCATATCGAGCACCTCCGGCCAGACCGCTGCATGGTGCTCCCGACATATTCCTTCTCCGCCTCGGGCTCCAGGCCAACCGCCATTCCGAATCGCTTCATCACCCCCTTACCTCTTCCTCGCCTGGGCGGCCCGAAGAGTATATGACTCACCGGCTTTAGTGGGTAACTCCAGCAGGCCATCCCCCTGCCGGTAACTGACCGCAGTCCCCGACGAGAGCGCATGGACTTCCGCCTTGGCTGTGCCCCAAGGGTTAACGATACGCGCGGCCGCCCCTTTCTCACTTTTCAGCTTTACATCCAGTACCAACTTCCCGTCCCAAGCGGCCGAGACGAGGAATGCTCCAGACGCTCGCAGTTCCCGGAAGGCGGCTTTCCCAAGGTTTGTGGTGTTCGGGAAAAGCCGGATCACGCCGTCATAGCTCTGCATGAGGCACTCATTGACAATCGCGGGAAGAGAGAGGTTTTCCGTCCAAACCCCCATCCGCATCATGTAGTCATAGGTGGTCTCGTCGCGATAGCGGCCGCCGGTCTGGCGGAGCCGGTCGTTGGCCATGCCGAGCGGCGTCAGGGAATACCGAACCTCCCGTTTGAACCAGTTGAGGTCCAACATGCCGAGCCGCGCCCGCGCGAGTGGTTGCCATACCAGGTCGTTGCCCCCCTCCAGTCGCACGGTACGAGCGGTACGCCGGGCCACTTCGAGCAATTCGGGACGCGAGCCGAGGCCGACTTGCTAGCCAGGAAAAACGGGCGCCAAGGTGACTGGCACGTTATAGACATACTCGTGCGGCGCGTCGCGCACATCGAGCCACACCCGGCCGAATGGTCCGTCGCCACCGGGGCACGGGGCGAGGTTTCGCCGCGTTTCTTCCCAGGTGCCGCGCTGGGCGGAATCCACTCCCAGAACCTTGGAGCCCTCGACCATCGCGTCGAGCAGAAACTCGGTCAGGGCGAGATCGATGATGCAGTCTCTGTTCAGGCGGAAGTCGACCGTTGCACCCCAGTTTTCGGGCGAGACGGTGGGGATGATGTGGTACCTTCCGTCGTCACCCTTCCTGAGATAGGCGACGAGGAATTGGGCCGCCGCGCGCAACATGGGATAAACATGGCGGAGATATTGCTCATCGAGCGTGTACTTGTACTGCCACCAGAGGCTCTGGACGGTCCAGGGCGTTTCACAGATTTCGTAGCCCCACGGGGGCGCGGGATACGGATTGACGCTGCTCGGCACCGGGTACGCGGAATGTGGGAAATAGGCCCCGGGCAGGCCGAACTGCTCACGCGCGTTCCACTCGGCCATGGGCATCAGGTTCTCCACCAGGCGGGTGTAGGGTTCATGCTGCTCCACGTGATTGCTGGAGAACACGCCCCACCACACCTGCTGGGTGTTGTAGTTCATGTGGTAGTCGCCGTGCCAGGCAGTGCCGATCTTGCCGCTGCTCCAGTTGCCGAACAGACCGGGGGCGACCTTGCCGGGCTTCAGGCAGCAGGCCAGAAAATACTGATTGCGATACCAGATCTCTTCCAGTTCCTGGTCGGCCAGTTCGACGGCCGATGCGGACCAGAACGCGGCCCAATCCGAAGTGGACTTGCGGCGAAGCTCCGCGACGGAGATGGAGGCCAGTCGCGTGGCTTCGTCGCGGGCGTGGGAGACTGTGTCGGCGGCATCGCGAGGCGTGAAGAGGGTGATATCGAGCCGCAGGGGTTGAGCCGTGCCGCCGCGCTGGAAGACGCGGCGGCGCCTGGAGTCGACGGGATCCGCGATCCATTGTCCGGCAAGGACGCCGTGGAGGGCGAAATTACGGTCGTCTTTGGTCTTCGCCGGGTTCGGCAGCGCTTCGGTCGGTGCTGTAGCCGGGAAATGCTGGTAGCCGGAAAAACGGCCGTCCCCAGCCCAGAGTTCCGGCTCTGGCAACTGCGCCTGGTCATCCCAATTTGGCTGGTACGCCACGGATATCACGGGCGCGATTGAGTCGCTGCTGACCGAGATGTGCCCGTTCTCCCGGCTGACAAAACACGTCAGCGTAACAGGCCGCAAGACCCCGCGCAGGTCGTTATATTCGAGCTTCAGGGTGAGCACGCCGGAGGCGATGTCGAGTTCCTGGCGGGCGACTTGAACCATGCGCGAATCCCAGTGCAGCCAAACCGTCCCGCAGGGCCAGGGGCGCGGCCACGGCTTGCGGTAGGAAGTCTGCATCAGTAGCCCATATTCACGGAAGAAATCGACGTTGGATTCCAGGAAGGTCATCTCCGGCTTGCCTTGACGTTTAGCCTCCTCGCCCGCCCTTTTCCAGAGTTCGAGGACCTCCTGGAAAGGCTTGATGTGGGCGGCGTGCTCTTCGCTGACGCGGATGTCCCAGGCATCGTTCTTGCCGATGTGGATGCCCATCGCATCTGGCCGCACCGTGACGCAGACGCCGATGTCACCGTTGCCCAGCAGAAGTCCCTCGAAGAAATCCGGCGTCGGCTGCGTGCGAACTATAGTATGCCGGTGGGCAATAGCGACAGCGTCCAATGGGATGCGGCCACCTCGCCCTTGTGGCGCTCCGGTTGCGGCCACGCTGGCGGCGCCCAGGAAGGTCCGTCTTGTCGGCTTCATTTCAATTCCTCGGATTCATTGGGGGAATGCCAAGCGGACACCCTGGTCGCCGGCGCCCACTAACCAGGCATATTCCCACGCGGCATCGTACATGGCAACCATGTTGGCCACGGGAATATCGGTCATGAGATGCTGCGACGGTCCGATAGTAAAGCCTCCGCAGGGTCTGAAGGTCCCCACGCTCTCGCGGACTTTGCTGTGGAACGCAGTGCCTTTATAGCTCCATCGCACGTGACACCGAAGACCGGGGGCGCAATCTGCAACAATCCCCCAAGAATCGCTGAGCAAACAGCAGGACTCATGCGCATGGAGTTTCAACATTGCACCAACGCCTATCCTACCGGCGGAGTTACATGGGTATGGAACGAACTGACGGTTTTAGGCCGGTCTTTTGGCCCGATCTCGCTGAGCATCAGAACTGAAACCTTACGCTCAACTGGAGCACGCGCCCGTCATTCAACGTGTTGGTGATCTTGCCGAACGAACTGCCGGTTAGTGTGCGTTGCGGCTCGTCGAATTGCGGGTGGTTGGTCAGGTTGAAGACTTCACCGCGCAGCAGAACAGCCCGGTCACCGGAGCCCCGCCAGTGCAGTTCTCTGGCCAGCGCCGCATTGAAGTTGACGATGCCGCCCTTGCGCAGCGCGTTGCGTGCCAGATTGCCGCGCGACTCGCCAAGAGCGATGTAGCTGAACCGGTCGCGCCGCAGGATGGAGGCGGACGTATCGGGATCGCCGACGGTCATTCCCAGGATCGACGGGTCAAGAAGGTTGGGCCGGTCGCTGGTTCCGCCGTCCACGTTGCCGAATCCGGGATTGTCGGAACCTACCGCGATGGTGAAGGGTGTGCCGGTCTTAGCCAGCGCCGCTCCGGAAATTCGCCAGTTGCGCAGCAGCCATGTGAATCTGCCAGGAAGATCGTAAGCATAGTACAACATCAGGGCATGCGTAGAATCGAAATTACTCAGACCCTTGCGGTCGCGGTAGGAATCGAACTGCGATTGGGGCCGCGACTTGGTGAGCTCGGTATTGGCGGCGGTGCCCGCGTAGTCGGAACCAGTGTCCAGAGCCTTGCCGAAGGTGTATGTGAGTCCCCAAACCAAGCCCCGTCGGGGCGGCGCCTGCAACGAAACCTGTGCCGCATCCAGATAAGCGGCACCGCCGTTGACGATATTCCGGACGTCCACGTAACGCGGGTCGGCGCGCCGCTGGTCCACTGTGGCGAGGGTGAGCGGGATGCCTGGCACCGGAACCGCCCGGTTATTGATGTGCGCCTCCAGCGGTTTGAAGGTGCGGCTGCCAACATAGCCGAGACGGAGCAGATAAGTTGCGCTGCCGGCGGTCCCGAAGCGCCGCTCCAGAGTGAAATTGTATTGGTGCGAGTAGGGTGAAACCAGGTCCGGGGACAATCGCGTGGGCAGCTGGCGTGTGTTGGGATCGTTGAAATTGATACCTCGCAGAGGGTCCACCAGATTCGGACTCTGCACTTGAATGCGGTGGGCCAGGGGCTCGTTGAAGCGCACCTGCCCGTACGTCACCGGATAAATCTGGCCGAATGACACTGTGTAGCCCGTACGCAGCGTCCACGCTGCGGGCAAGCGGTAGGCAAAGGAGAAACGCGGGCTGAAATTGTTGCAGTCGCAGCCGTAGGGGAACTGGTTGAGGTGGTTGACCTCGGTGGGCGCGGTCACCAGGCTGTAGCGCAGGCCGTAATAGAGCTGCAGGCGGGAACCGATCCCCCACTGGTCGGCTGCGAAAATGTCGGCAGACAAATTGCGGAATCCGCGATCCATTGGCCCGATGGTGACTTCGTAGGTGATGGGCAGGCCGAGGCGCAGGTTGTCCACCGCGCTGTGCAGCGCGTCATTGGCGAAAGTGAAAGCACCGCGCGCGTTGGCGGATTCAACGCCGTTCATCTGGTAGCGCGCGGCGTCGGCGCCCCAGGTCAGGACATGGCGTCCTCCGGCGGCACGGTGACTGAAGACCGCGCCCCATTGGAAGGTATTGAGGGCGCGATGGATGGGGAACTGAACCTCGGGGAGCAGATCGGCGAGCTGGTTTGCGGTCTTGACGAGGGACGGCGCGGCGTGCGGCTCCGCGCGCAGGTCCGACATGGATCGCTGAACGGCCGCCGAAAATCGCCCACTCGTGACATCGGAGAAAACGTGCTGGTATGCCAGGTGGGCGCGCGTGTTGTGAATCTCGGTGTCCGGATTCTGTCCGGCCACCAGTTGGAACGCATCGATCTTCTGCCGGCTGATGGCGTACGACGCGGACACTCTATCGCCGCCGCGGAATTCCCGGTCGAGCCGCAGGGTGCTGTCAATCTGGTCGATGGTCTGCGGAGAATTGGTGTTGAGCG
>JAPKZC010000834.1:0-14153 GCA_026394025.1 Candidatus Solibacter sp. | reverse complement strand
GATCCAGATCGGCGCGGTTCGGCAGTTCATCCGGGTACGCGGCCAGGAATCGGGCCACCAGCGCGCACACCGCGGCGTCGGTGGCCAGCGGAGTGCGCTCGGAGGCCAGCGGGACCAGCGCGTTTCCGTTGACCATGCCGCGCACCTTGCGCTGCGAGAGGTTACCGGTAAATACACCGAGCCCTTTCACCCGCTCCACGAACCTTCCGCCATAGTTGTTCTGCCGAGAGGGTTTCACCGCGCCCGCCTGAAAGAACGTCCGGGCATTGAATACGGAGTTCTGGAGCAGTTCGTAGAGCTCGCCATGAAAGCCGCGGAACGTACCGGCTGGCAGCGCCGCCACGGCTTCCGAAGGCGGACGTCCATGTTCGCCGGCATAGTAGCCTGCTTCCACCAGCGGTTGGGAAATCACGGTGACGCTGTCGCCCAGCCGGATGTTGGCTTCCTTGGTGGCGTCGTTGTCGATCAGGTTGACGTGTACGTTCTCATTTCGCCGGGCCGCGGCCTGGCTCAGCGTGGCTTCCTGCGAATCGGAAGGCGGCGTCGGCGCCTTGGCGCCATTGGCTGCCGGGGATTCCTTGGCTGCTGCCGGAGGCGCGGCCACACTCGGTTGGGCAGACAGCGAGCACGCGTAGACGAGGCCGAAACAAAGGATTGCACACCGCATAGGGGAAGCATCAGTATAACTTGCGGTTCACTGGAGTCTGGCGGACAGAGATCGCTCCATATCGGAAGTAGAACTTGGCCGCGAGCTAGATGTTGTGAGGAGTCCGGACTGCGTTCAGCGCGCCGAAGCCGAAACGGCCGCTCCGAATTCGGGGCTGTGCGGTCCGTGCGGCGCGCCAAGATCTACCGCGGGCAATGCCGGCCGGCCACACCCATCGCCGCCTCAACTCCCAGGTGCCAGGCACGCGCTTCAAGCCGGGTTGGGCGGAGCGGGGTATGGTCGATGGCGTGGTGGGGATGGTTCGCGCGGCGTCGACAAGGCTAAGATAGCTCGCAGGAGGTACTTCGTCATGAGAAGGTCAATATGCGTCTCGACAGCCTTGACGGTGTGGGCGGCTGTGGCTGCCGCTCAGCCGGCCCAACCACCGGCGCCCGCTGGTGGGCGTGGTGCGGCCGTACGCCGGGTGGTCTCGCCGGAGGTGCTTCCCGATCGCCGGATCACCTTCCGATTCACCGCCCCCAAGGCGTCGGAGGTCGTTCTTCGCTTCAGTGAAGGCGGGCCGCAGTCGCATCCAATGGTCAAGGACGAGAACGGCGTGTGGAGCGTCACCATCGGCCCCGTGGATCCGGAGGTCTACACCTATTCCTTCCTGGCCGACGGCGTGAAGGCGATCGACCTCGCCAACCCCGTCGCGAAAGTCGGAGCAACTATCGATGCCAGCGTGGTGGAAGTCCCGGGAACGCCGCCGCGATTCGACCAGGTGCAAAGTGTTGCTCACGGCTCCATCAACATTCATACGTATGCTTCGGGCGCGAGCAACACGCAGCGCGGGTTGTTCGTCTACGTTCCACCCGACTATTACAGCCAGCCGGCCAAGCGTTTTCCGGTGCTGTACCTCTGGCACGGAGGTGGCGGCGCCGAGCAGGACTGGAGCCGGGATGGCCGCGCGGGTGTGATCCTCGACAACCTCATCGCGCAGAAGAAGTCCGTGCCCATGCTGATCGTGATGCCGAACAACGTGCCCGGAACGCCCGCGCCAGGAGTTGCCGCTCCGGCTCCCGCCGCAGCGCCGTCCCCCGGCGGGACGAACTACGATCTCCTTAGGCGGGAACTCCTTGGGGATATCATTCCGTTCGTGGCCAAACAGTATCGGACCATCGAAAACCGTGAAAGTCGCGCCATCGCCGGGCTCTCGGCGGGTGGCGGAACCACGATGAACGTGGGGCTCAGCAGCCTGGACAGCTTCGCCTGGGTGGCCGAGTTCAGTTCCGGCATGTTTGGGGGCACCACCGGATATGGCCAGTTCGATATCGAAAAAATTTCGCCCGGATTTTACAAAGATCCGGCGGCTACCAACAAGAAGTTGAAGCTGTTCTACATGTCCTGCGGTACCGACGACCCCCGCATGCCGTTTCAGAAGAAGGCGCTGGAAGATTTCCAGAGTCACGGGATCCAGGTGACGTTCGCCGCATTCCCTGGCGCGCACGAATGGAAAGTGTGGCGGCACTCGCTCGCCGACCTGGCGCCGAAGCTTTTCCACTAGGTGGCAATCAGGCCATTTTCGAAACTTCGCAATCGCAATCGCCTCTGCCCTGGCGTTTGCACAGGCGCCGCCCAGGCAACGAACACCCAACGACACTTTGAAATCCACCGAGGTCCTGCCGGATTACAGGGTGGCCTTCCGCGTTTACGCGTGTGAGCGATCTGCTGACTGGCATCAGTCCCCACACGAGACCGAGGGCGGGCACACCTGGACCAACTGGCGCCACTACTTGAGTGACTTCGACCAGTTGCTCTTCGGCTAGGACAACAAATGCGGCGCCGCAATGGGATCGGGGTCGCCCCAACGATCGCCTTTGGAGCAGACCCACGCGCTACTGGAACAACTGCGGCGCGAACTCGCTGAGGTAGTTGCGCCAATTCAGCCAGGTGTGCCCGCCGGGGCTTTCTTTGAACACCGCGTTGAAGCCGTGCTTCTTCAGCAGTTCCGTGGTGGTCCTGGAGTTCGCGATCAGCCCGTCGTCCAAGCCCGTGCTCAGCCACACACGCTTCGTGCCTTTCTTCAAGGCGGCGTTGTCGAGATCGGTTTTGTGCACCGCTTCCCAATCGGGCCGGGGAGGTTGAGGGGCCGCACCGGCGGTGGGGCCGCGTCCTCCGCCCAGGCTGGCGCCGGAACTGAAGACACCGATGTAGGCGAAGTCCTTCAAATTGCGGAAGGCGATATCCAGGGTCTGGCTGCCGCCCATGGAGAGGCCCGCGATGGCCCGATGAGAGCGGTCGGCAATCGTGCGGTAGTGCTTCTCCACGTACGGCATGACGTCGGTTACGAACTCACGGGTGAAGGGCGGGGGCTGATCGGCCGCGGCGGGCGCCGGGGGAGCCCCGGCAGCGATAGCCGGCTGATGTCCGGCCGTCATCACCACGATCATCGGCTTGGCTTTTCCGGCCGCGATCAGATTGTCCAGGATGAAACCGGCGCGGCCTACCGATGTCCATGAGTCATCGCTGTCGCTCGCGCCGTGGAGCAGATAGAACACCGGGTACTTCTGCTGGCCGACCTCATATCCGGGCGGAGTGTAGATGTGCATGCGGCGCGTGGTCTTCAACACGGCGGATTGATAGTAGACCGATGCCACGGCGCCATGCGGCACGTCCCTGGTCTCCATGAACTCCAGCCCCGGCACGAAGAACAGGCTCCAGCAGTTGGCATTGGATTCGCTCACCCTGGGGTTGACCGGGTCGAGCGTCCGCACGCCATCCACCTGGTAAACGTAGCGGAACGCGCCGGGCGTCACCGGTCCCACGGTGGCCTCCCAGATGCCGTTCTCCTTCTTGACGAATTGCGCGGGGGTGCCGCCCTGGCCGCCGAGACCCGGAATATCGCCACCGTTCAGGGTGACGCTCTCCGCGCGCGGCGCGGCGATGCGAAACACCACGCGGGCATCGGGCAGCACCTCGGGCGATACTATCGCGGGGCCACGCCCGCCGCCCTGGCCGCGGCCCGCCGCGGGTTGGGCCGGCTGCGTCCAACCGGTCGCCGTCAGTAACACGAGCGGCGCCATCATGGCAGCACGAGACACGTACGATCTAAGTTTTGTCATTTTCGTTTTCCTCTTAGGACATCGCTTCCGTGACCACCTTGCGCAGTTCGCGGTCGGGGTCGTTCTTGACTTCGCAGGTCTTGTCGAAGACCATCACCGGCCCGTTGGCATCGTACTTCGGCCACGCCGGCAGACCGGCGTGATTGGGATCGCCCTTGCGCGCGAAATTAATCCAGGCGTCGCTCACCTTGGCGGCCAGCGCCCGCGCTTCGGGCCCGCCACCGGTGGCGAAGGCGGACACGTCGGAGTTGTTGAACACGAATGGGATCTCGCTGCAATGGAAGGCGCGCGGGCGTCCGTCGAGGATCGGCGTCTGCCATCCGAACAGATACATGTAGGCCGCAGCCGCATTCCGCGCCGCCTTTCGTTCTGCCTGCGTCACCGCGTTGATGCGCACGCTGAACATCCGCGAGAGCAGCTCCACGGGCTTCACGCTGGGGTAGGCCTTGCGGTATGCCGCTACTACCGCGTCCGCTTTGTCGAGGTATCGCTCCGCCGCGCGCTTTTTCATATCGTCTTCGGTCATCGCTTCCAGTGCGGCGTTGGTCATGCTGGGCGATTGTTCGTTCAGGACCGTTCCGATCAGCATCGGAACGCCGGCCGAAATCTCCGGCGCATCGGGGTCGAACGGGTGCCGCGTCACCGTCTTGCCGTCCACCACAGGGCCGAAACCCAGGCGTGGCGGAGCACCGACGCGGGCCGGCATTCCGGGGCCGCCGCCCTGCGCCGGATTTGGATCGAGTCTCTTCATCGCCGCCGCCTGCGCCTCCAGCAGCCGCGCGTAGGGCGTGGTCTGGATCTTGTCAATGGTGGCTTTGCTCAATCCGAGTTCCGCCACCACGGCCGCCGCCAGTTTCGCGTTCAGCTCCTGGTCGCCCAGGCGCAGCGTGGAACCGCTCTGCACCACGGCCCTATGGAACAGGCCCTTGGCCAGGGGCATGGAGAGCAGGGCGCTGACCTTGCCGCCTCCGCCGGACTGGCCGAAGATGGTTACGCTGTTCGGGTCGCCGCCGAATCCGGCGATGTTGTCGCGCACCCACTCTAGCGCCGTCACCAGGTCCAGAACGCCGGCGTTCATTGAGGAGGCATACCTGGCGCCATAGGCGGAGAGATTCATGTAGCCCAGAATATTCAGCCGGTGATTCAGGCCGACCACCACCACGTCGCCGCGGCGGCTGAGGTTCTCGTTGTTGTACGCTGGCTGCTCCTGGCCCGATCCGGCGGTCCAACCGCCGCCATGCAGCCACACCATCACTGGACGCTTCTTGCCGTCCGCCAGGCCCGGCGTCCACACGTTGACGCGCAGGCAGTCTTCGCTGGGCTGCCCGTCGTCCCACTGGAAGAGGAACGCGTTCTCGTCGTTGCTCCAGCCGGTCCGGGCGGCCTGCGGGCAAGTCGGGCCGTAGTACCGCGCGCTGCGGACTCCACTCCAGGGCTGTGGCTTGACAGGCGGCAGGAAGCGCGCTGCATCCGCCGTCGAGGCGGCGTATGGAATTCCTTTGAAGGTGTGGATCCCGTTTCTGGTGAAGCCACCGGCCTTGCCGGCAGTGGTCTCCGCCACGGGACTGGTCGCGCTCGCGGCGATCGAGGTTCCTGCGTCCCCGGCGGCGACGCTTCCGCTTCCGGCTCCGCAGCCGATGGCGAACAGTGACGTGCCACCTGCCAGAGCCGCGGCACCCCTCAACAGGGTACGGCGGTCGAACTCGTTCTCACTCTTCGGTTCGTGTTGACTCATGATCGATTCCTCGCCGGGGCTACTTCGCCCCCGCCATACTCTGTTTTACCTCTTGGCGGAAGACGCTGCCAGACGGCGCTCCGCGATTTGCGCCCATGGCGCTGCACGGCTACTTAACTGTTTTGGGGATTTCGCGACTCGGTCGCGGTGACCGCGTTAGAGCGGAGTACATTAATGAACTTCCGCTACCGGGGCCAAAACCTTGGCGCGAGCGCGCAGTAGCGCACGTACTCCTCGCCGAAGCCGTCGCGAAATTCCCGTTGCTCCATATGAATGTGGAGAGCAACGCAGGCACGCTGGCCGTCAGAATCACGCAGCTCGCCAGGTAGTTGTTGAACAGCGCGTAGAATATGAGCGCAGTGAAAATCTCCCTGTACCGCGGATGGCGGATCCGTGCGTAAATCCCTCCGCCGCAAGCTCCGCGATCCCAATCATGATCCTGGGTTTCAGATGACGCCCCAGTGCGCGCCGCAACACCAGAGAGACAATCAGCACGGGCACGGAGATCGCCATCAGCAGCGGTTTGGTTCCGTACTCCACTGCCAGCAGACGGCCGCGCAGAAGATACATTCCGTACCCCACGGCGGCAATCATGATGATGTTGTGTCACGGTGACACCCACCCCCACGCCGCGTCAGAAGCGCACGAACGGGTGAATGGAAAAACCACGACAGCAAGGCGCCGGGCACGATCATCGGTAATAACAGCGCCAGGCCATATCGCATATTGTCCATGTCCTGTCCTACCCAGGTCATGGTATCTAAGAAGGATGGACTACGTTCGCCTTGGCTCGACCGGCCTCAAGGTCTCCCGCCTGTGTCTCGGTTGCATGACTTACGGCTCAAAGCAGTGGCGCGACTGGGTGCTGGAAGAGGACGAGAGCCGGCCCTTCATCCGCCGCGCGCTGGAAGCCGGCATCAACTTCTTCGACACCGCCGACATGTACTCGGATGGCGTGAGCGAAGAGATCACCGGCCGCGCGCTGAAGGATTTCGCCGCGCGCGATCGCGTCGTCATCGCCACCAAAGTCTTCCAGGCGATGGGAGACGACCCTAACCAGAGAGGCCTGTCGCGCAAGCACATCCACCACTCCATCGACGCCAGCTTACGCCGCCTCGGCACCGACTACGTGGATCTCTACCAGATCCACCGCTTCGATTACGACACCCCGATCGAAGAGACGCTGCGGGCGCTGGATGATATCGTGCGCGCCGGCAAGGCGCTCTACATCGGCGCGTCCAGCATGCACGCCTACCAGTTTGCCAAGATGCTGGCCTCTAGCGACGCGCATGGCCTGGCGCGCTTCGTCAGTATGCAGAATCACTACAACCTGGTGTATCGCGAAGAAGAGCGCGAGATGCTTCCGCTGTGCCGCGAGGAAGGCATCGGCGTGATCCCGTGGAGCCCGCTGGCGCGCGGTTTTCTGGCCGGCAATCGCCGCGCGCGGGATTTCGGCGACACTGCGCGCGCCAAGAGCGATGAGTACGCGCAGAAGATGTACTATCAGCCGTCCGACTTCGCCGTGGTGGACCGCGTCACCGGAGTCGCGCGGCAGCGCGGCATCCCCAACGCGCAGGTGGCGCTGGCCTGGGTACTGCAACAGCCGGGCGTGACCGCCCCGATTATCGGCGCCAGCAAGATGAAACATCTCGACGACGCGCTTGCCGCGCTGGACGTCAAACTCGACCCCACGGAGTTGAAGGCGCTGACCGAGCCATACCAACCGCACCGCGTGCTGGGACACTCGTGATGCGCCTCAATCTGGAATCCGCATCCTCATCCTCAACCAGCAGGCTCCGCCGCGTACACCCGGGCGCAGCGCGGACTTCCGTTGACCTGTCCGTGGCATGGACGCGTGCGCCTGATGCGATGTGCCACCGCCTTCGTCCCTCAGTTGATTGCTCGAACGCAATTCTCGCGGTACCGGGAATTCTCTCGCCTGCGTCACCGGCGCCGCCATCCGTATGCCAGTCGAACTGAGCCGCCGTACTTTGCTGTCCACGCTTCGTGCGCCGCACGTGCGCGCAACGGCGTCCTCTGGCGTCCTCTTGCAGCAGTCATACCTCTGATTCCTGGCGTGCCATAATGAACGGATGATCATGGCCCAGCGAACGTTGAGCCCCGGTACCAGCTCAAAAACAGGCCTTGTGCGCGGCAGGTGAACTGAATTGACAGGTCTTCCCAAGCTCACTCGCTCCAAGCAAATCCTCCTGGATTTTTTCCTGGTGTTTCTGTTCACGGCGGTGCTGATCCGCCCCTACTTCAAAGCCAAGTACACGGACAAGTGGGCCTCCATCGAAAGCACGTTTATTTCCGATGCGCGCTTTCTGGCGGCACATTGGCCGCATCCCCAGTGGCAGCCGCTGTGGTACGCCGGCACGCGCTTCGACTACATTTATCCGCCGGCCCTGCGCTACGGAACGGCGGCGATTTCCAAGATCACCGGCTTTTGGCCGGTCAAGGCTTACCATTTCTATACGGCCTTCTTCTACGCTGTAGGGATCGCCGGCGTCTACCTGCTGATGCGCGTGGGAACCCGCTCGCGGGGCTGCGCCTACCTGGCGGCGATATCGACGTCCCTGATGTCGCCCATATTCCTATTCATGCCGCGCTTCCGTGGCGACGCGTGGTTACTGCATCCGCAGCGCCTGGGGGTGCTGGTCAAATACGGGGAAGGCCCGCACATGAGCGCGCTGGCGCTGATCCCGATTGCGCTGGCCTTCACCTGGCTGGCGCTGGAGAAGCCCCGGCCCTGGGCCATCGCGGCGGCGGCCCTATTCTCCGCCGGCGTGGCCTCCAATAATTTCTATGGCGCTACCGCCTTGGCCACCTTCTATCCGTTGTTGGTCTGGAGTTTCTGGATCACCCGGCAGGACAAGCGCATCCTGCTGCCAGCCATGGTGATTCCGCCGCTCGCCTACGGCCTCACCGCCTTCTGGCTGGTGCCCTCGTATTTCAAGGTGACATCGGAGAACATGAAATACGTGTCGGAACACGGCACCACGTGGTCCCTGTGGGTGGCGGTGGTGGTGGCCGTCGCCTTCGCGGTCACAACGGACAGGCTCGCCCGGGCCAAAAGCGGACGCACATGGGAAGTGTTTCTGGCGGGCTGCGTGGTCTTCTTCTCGCTCAACGTGCTGGGCAACCAGTATTTCAATTTCCGGGTCGCGGGCGAGCCCGGGCGGCTGCTGCCGGAACTCGACATGATCTACATCATGATGATTGTGTATTTCCTGCACTGGATGTGGAATCGCCCGCAGGTAGTGTGGCACGGTGTGGCCGTCGTGGTGGTGCTGGCCAGTTTCTGGACAACGAAGGACTACCTGATGCGGGCGTGGGACATCGTTCCCTCATGGCCCGACCACACGAACCGAGTGGAATACCGGGTTACCGACTGGCTCTGGAAGAACATGCCCGACGCCCGCGCCTACCCCACCGGCAGCGTGCGTTTCTGGTTCGACGCCTGGCATGATCTGGCGCAGGTGGGCGGCGGAAGCGAGCAGGGACTGCTAAACGGCCAGGTCCAGCCGGCCCAGTGGGAGACCAACCTCGGCCCGGACCCGAAACCGACCATCCTGTGGATGCAGGCCATGGGTGCGGAGGCCGTCTACGTCGCCGACAAGCAGTCGCAAGAGGTGTTCAAGGACTTCCAGTATCCTCACAAGTTGGACGGCGTGCTCCCGGTTCTGTTCGACGACAACCAGGGCAACGTCATCTACAAGGTGCCGCGCCGCTGGCCCGACCGTATCCGCGTGGTGGAGACCGCGAAGCTGAATGCGGTGAAGCCGCCGCGCTACAACGACGACATGGAGCACTTGCAGGCGTACGGCGACGCGATCGAAAAGGGCCCGGATTCGCCGGCTACTTTGAAGCGGGAAGGCACGGACGCGATGCGGGCGCGGGCCAAGGTGGGTCCGGGACAGTCCGTTCTGGTGCAGGAGAGCTATGATCCGGCGTGGCACGCATGGTCTGGCGGAACGCCGCTGGTGGTGCGCAAGGATGCCATGGGCATGATGGTGATCGACGCACCGCCTGGCGATCACGAGATCGCCATCGCGTTTCTCACGCCGCTCGAAAACAAAGTGGGGCGGGTACTGACATTGCTTACTCTGGCGATCATCCTGGCGCTGTTCTGGACTGGTCTTCGCCGGGAGCGGCGCGCGTGAAACTGAAGTGGGACAGACGATCGCCTTTTGTCGTCTGTCTTCTTGCCTTCTTGATCCTTCTTCTCAACCTGTGGTTGAACGCACCGTTGTTCATGCCCGGCGAATTGCCTTTCCGCGGATCGGTGGAAGGCGGCTACGTGGGAATGGCTCGCTTCCTTTCGCAGCATCCCAACCCCTGGGGATGGAATCCGTTTCCCTACTGCGGGCTGCCGGTGCAGTTCATGTACGTGCCGGCTCTGCCGTATCTGAGCGCCCTTGGGATTCGCCTGTTGCCGCACGTCTCGCCCGATCACGTGTACCGCACCATCGTCGCGCTGGCCACCTGCCTGGGGCCGGTCACCCTGTTCCTGTTCGCGTTTCACTTTACTAGAAGCCGGCGGTGGGCGTTGGCCGCGGCGTTGGCATACAGCTTCCTTTCGCCATCCTATGGGCTGNNNNGACCGCGGCCTCGTGCAGTTGCCGTGGCGGGTCCAGGTGATGGCCAAGTACGGCGAGGGCCCGCACAACACCGGCCTTACCTTGCTGCCGGTGGCCCTTGTGGCCGTGTGGCTGGCAGGCAAACGGCGGAGCTACCCTCGAATACTGCTGGCGGCGGTGCTGTTGGCGGCGATTCCTCTAACCAACTGGGTGGCTGCATTTGCCCTGGCGATTTCCTGTCTGCTGCTGCTGCTGGCGGCTTGGGGAGAGCCCGAATTCGAGGCATGGCGCGCGCTGGCCGCTGCCGCGCTGGCCTGGCTGCTGGCCTGTTTCTGGCTGACCCCCAGCTTCGTGAAAACCATCGTCTTCAACTGGCCGGTGGATTCCTTCGGATATCAACTGGGGCCCAAACAGGCCTGGGCACTGTCCGGCATGGTGGGAGGCGCTCTCCTCATTCGGTTGCTGTTCCGCTGGCTCCACGGGTCCTTTTATTTCTGTCTGGTCACGCTGGGCGCATGGGTGTTTGGATGGATTGCCACCGCGTTTTACATTTACGGCGTGGACACGATTCCCGAATCCCGCCGCTACGCCATCGAGTTCGAGTTGTTTCTGGCGCTGGCCTTGGTGGAGGGCCTGCGTCTGACCTTGCACAGTTCCAACCAGACCGTCCGCCTGTGTGCCATGGGAAGCGGAGGTGTCCTGCTGCTGGCCGGATTACCCCAAATTCGGGCGTATGCCACGCAAGGGTGGCAGCAGTGGCTGCCGGTGGCGCCGGAAACCACCATCGAGTACCAGTTAGCCCGGTGGATCGCGCAGCATGCGCCCGAGGGCCGCGTCTTCGCCTCGGGCGGCCTGCGGTTCCGGCTCGATTCGTGGTTCGATATTCAGCAAGTGGGAGGGGCATTCGAAACCGGACTGCGGAATCGCGTCCCGGTGGACCTCGCGTACCGCATCCGCGCCGCCAGCAACCTCTGGCCCGGACATGAGACGGAGGACACGCTGTTGGATCTCAAAGCCCTGGGTGCGGAGTACGTGGTGGTGCACGGTCCCAAGTCGAAGGAATACTACCGCGACTTTGTCCGGCCGGAGCGGGTGGCCGCTGCCTTGCAGGCGGTCTACCACACCGCCGACGACACCATCTATTCGTTGCCACCCAGGCCGCTGGCGCACTTGGTGCGTCCCGAGGAGATTGCGAATTCGGATGTGCGGGAACAACACGAAGTGCTGGCGCGGTACGTGGCGGCAATCGATGACCCGTCGCGACCCGTGCTACGTTCCCAGTGGACGGACACCAGCACGTTGGCGCTTACCGGCACGGCGCCGCCCGGCGATTTGGTGACGGTTCAGGTGAATGCCGACCGCGGCTGGCGCGCCACCCAGGACGGGCACGAAATCACCATGACCGAGGATAAGCTTGGCTTCATCGTGTTGCATCCATCGCCGGCGGCGGCTACACGCATTGAGCTTCGCTATCGGGGCACCATGGAGCAGCGGATCATGGCCGCAGTGAGTGCTCTGGCATGGCTCGCCGCGCTGTTCGCATTCTTCCGGACAAGGCACGCCTGATGCGCCGAGCCTGCGCCAAAACTATAGGCTGTGCGGCCCTTCTGTTCGCGCTCAACGCGTGCATCACACCGCGCCTGTTCGTCACGGACTACACCCATCAGATGGGCTCGATCGAGGCGGCCTTTATCGGTCTGGCCCGCTATGCCTCCGAACACTGGAACGACATGGGCTGGTTCCCGCTGTGGTATGGCGGAATTGCGTACCCCGACTCTTACCCGCCCCTGCTGCATTGGGTCGTCGGCCTGATGATCACGCTGTCCGGTGTCTCCCCTGGTCTGGCGTACCACTTCGTCGTCGCGATGGTCTACTCGCTGGGTCCGGTGACGCTGTTCTGGATGGCGTGGCGCCTGTGCGGAAGCCGCGAGTGCGCGCTGTTCGCCGGCATCGGCTACTCGCTGATTTCGCCCTCCTGCTTCCTGGCGCAGTCGGTGCGCGGATCTTCAGACGGATTTCTGGGCGCGCACAGGCTGATCACGCTGGTGGTGTGGGGTGAAGGCCCGCACCTGACTTCCATGTGCCTGCTTGCGCTGGCCATCGGGATGCTTCACGTGGCATTCGAGAAGCGCAAGCCGTGGTATTGGGTGGCGGCCGCACTGTCCGTCGCCGCCGTGCCCATGAGCAATTGGTTAGGCGCGATGGCCCTGGCCATCGGCATGCTGGCATATCTCTTCGCTGGGTTTTCAGGGGGGCAAAAGACGCTTCCCACATTGCTGCGCGCGGGCGCCGTCGCGGTCTTCGCGTATGCGCTTGTGGTGCCGTGGCTCTCGCCGGCCACCATCGCAGTGATCCGCGCCAATGCGCCGCGCGTGGCCAATTACTTCCAGTCCGATGCCACGCAGCACATTTTCGTGGCGGCAGTGGCGGCGGTATTCCTGGCGGCGGCATGGGCGATGGCACGCTGGAAACTCGCACGCCACACCCGCTTCGCGGTGTTGGCTTCGCTGGTGACCGGCACCACCGCGCTGGGCAGTTTCTGGTTCAAGCTGTCGCTCCTGCCGCAACCCGACCGCTACCACCTGGAGATGGACATGTTTCTCTGGGTGGCAGCGGTATTCGCGGTGTGGCCCCTGGCGAGCTGGCTTTTCAGGCGGTTGCCGCGAAGGCTGCCAGGGCCGTTGGGACTGCGGCCGGCGCTTGTTGTGGCCGTGGTGCTGGCCATCGCCTGTCTGCCCATCGTCAAGAAGCAGCGGCGGACGGCGCGCTGGGAGGAAAGGCCCATCGATATCCAAGCCACCATCGAGTACAAGACGGCCAAGTGGCTGGATGCGCACATGGCGGGCGCGCGCGTTTTCGCGCCCGGCACCATAGGCTTCTGGCTGAACGCATTCAGCGACGCACCGCAAATCACCGGCGGCTTCGACAACGGCATCCGCAACCCCTTTGTGCCGGGAATCATCTTTTACGTGTACGCGGGCGACAACCAACAGTACACGGTCGATCTGCTGAAGGCCTACGGCTGCGACGCGATGATCGGTGGCGGCAAGGACAGCGCTGAGGTGTATCACCCCATTTCCCACGTCGAGAAACTGCGCGGCCTCACCGAATTATGGCGCGATGGCGGCGACGCGGTTTACGACATACCGCGGCGCTCACGCTCCTTGGCCCACGTGATGCGTCCTGGCGACCTCATGATGCGTCCGCTCGCACTCTACGGGTTTTCGGCGCTTGACCCGTACCTGGCGGCGCTGGAGAACCCGGACTATCCGCGCGCCGAGTTTCGCTGGCGCGCGCCGAGCGCGGCGAGCATCACTGCCGACCTGAAGCCGGACCAGGTGCTGAGCGTGCAGATCGCCTGGGACCAGGGGTGGAACGTGACGGTTGGCGGACGGCGGGTTCCGGCGTGGAGCGATAAACTGGGACAGATGGTGGTTGCGCCGCGGTGCAGCGGACCCTGCACCGTCGAGCTGATTTACGATGGCGGCACGGAAGGTATGGTTGCGCGGGCGGTCCATCGTACGGCGCTGGCCGGCGGCGGGCTGTGGATACTGGTGGCGATTCTATGGCGAAAGCGTTCGGGTTTGACGAAGACGAATTGAAGATGCTGCTGGTGGCCGTACGGCAGATGCGGCGCACCTTCGCGGCGGCGCGCAAGACGGCTCCGGAGCCGCAGCCGGCGGTGGATGCGTTTGCCCGCCTGTATGACGACCTCTACGAGAAACTGCTCGAGATGGCGGGTCCGTTGCCGGCGACGGTCGAAGACGTGATGGAGAAGTGAGGGGTGAAAACGTCATTGCACAAATACGACGCGATTTTTCCCCTGTTGCTTGGCCTGTCGTTGGGCCTCGTCCATCGCCTGAACGATCTCGCTGAATGGCCGAGCCTTCTCGCTCAGCACCAAGCCAATGCTAGCTGTGGGAAACGACGCTAGAGTCCTTGTCCAAAGAATTGTAATTCGAATGCGTCAAGTTTAGGCAGTTAAGCGCTGCTCCTCGCAACATGCGTCGATTTCCGATTTCAGCCGGTCGAATGCGGTCCGCAGCGCAGATTTGATTGGCGGTCCC
>JAPKZC010000932.1 GCA_026394025.1 Candidatus Solibacter sp. | reverse complement strand
AATACTTTTCACCATTCTGCTGGCGGTAGGCTGCAATACCGACCGCGATAAAGCCGTCAAGGCGGAAGTCGAATCTCTTGGGAATTGCGCCCAGATGATCGACTCGGGGATTCGCCCCATCGCGCTCACCCGCGATCAGCGCTTCCTGGGCAAGGTCGAAAGCGCCACCGCCGTATGCCGTGGCGGTGACCTGGCGGCGCAGTTCCGAGCCACGCCGTGGGTGGATTGGTCCAACTACTGGGGTACCGGAGACGCCAGATCCAAAGCTCCGGAGTTCGTCAAACAGGCCAACCATCTGAGCCCCACCGGACGCGGCATCGATGGCGCACTGCTCGATCTCGAATATCAACGCATCGAGCTGATCAAGTTCAACCTCTTCGATAACAACAAGACCTATCGGCAATATGTCACCGGCCGCAAGGGCGTGCCCGGTCCGGCTCTCAAGTTCTGGGCGGAATTGCGCCTGCCTCCCGCCCATCCCGCATTCCGCGATGTGGGTGGTTCGAGCGATCAGGTGTGCCGCGGCGAACTGATTCGAGGCCGCACTCTCACCGGCATCTGTAACGACATACGCAACCCGCTCATGGGGTCCACCGGCCAGCTCTTCGCGCGCAATGCCGAATTCGATACCCTCTTCCCCGACCTGGGCCGCACCCAGCTTACGCGGAACCGCCACGGCGACCGCCTCGCCCTGCTCAAGCCGGACCCCCAGGTGATCTCGCGCAAGCTGTTCACCCGCGCCCAATCCAACCCCGGCGCGTGCAACGACGGCTATGGCTTGCCCGGCTTCTCCAAGGACGCCAACTGCGACTACAAGAAGGCGCCCTTCTTCAACGTCCTCGCCGCCTTCTGGATTCAGTTCATGACGCATGACTGGTTCAGCCATCTCGACGAAGGTCACAATGCGAAAGAGTTCATGAGCGTCGGTTGCAGCGAGGTGGACCGGAAGCTGGGCTGCCGCCCGGGCGACCGCATCGATAAGGCGCTGGTCGCTGAATCCGCCGAGCCCGGGAAGTTCACCCATGAAGGCAAAGAGTATCTGGAGCGCGCGCCGAAGACCTTCGCCAACAATGTGACCGCGTGGTGGGATGCCTCGCAGATCTATGGCTACGACGAGCGTTCCCGCAAGCGCGTCAAACGCGACCCCGCGGACCGCGCCAGGATGCTGCTGTCCAACGCCCTGCTGCCCGCCTTCGAACCCGCCGACCCGATCAACCCCGAGTGGGCCGGTCAGGAAGCCACCGCGTTTCCCGATAACTGGACCATCGGCATGAGCTTCTACACCAACCTGTTCGCCCGCGAGCACAATGCCTTCGTCGATGAGTTCCACAAGGTCGCCGCGCAGGCCCCAGAAGCCGATTCCGGCCTGCGCAATCCGGCCAGACCCGACGCCGTCATTCGTTACAAAGACGTCACGCCCGACGAACTCTTCGAGGCGGGCCGCCTGGTGGTGGCCGCCGAAATCGCCAAGATCCACACCATCGAGTGGACCCCGCAATTGCTCTACGACGAGCCCCTGTACCGCGGCATGAACGCCAATTGGAGCGGACTGCTTGGCGGGCCGCTGGGCGATCACAAAGCCGTGGCCGATGCGCTGGCGCAGATCGTGACGCAGGATTTCGGCAAATCCACCGACGTTAAGAAGGCCGGCCAGTGGTATTCGGTTTTCGCCTCCGGTCCCGGCATTTTCGGCCTCGGCAGCCAGGTTTACGCCGACGACCCCGTGTTCGCCATCCTCGACAAGAACAAGAAGGACATCTGGGACATTCGCAATCCGGACCACGTCAACGGCGGCGTGAACCACTTCGGCTCGCCGTTCAACTTCCCCGAGGAGTTCATCACCGTCTACCGCCTGCACGCCCTGGTGCCGGACCTGATCGAATATCGCGATATCCGGAAGGACGCCAACCAGGTTCAGAACAAAATCCCCGTCATCGAGACTTTCCGCGGCAAGGCCACTGACGCCATGCACTCTCGCGGCTTGGGCAACTGGGCGCTCAGCATGGGACGCCAGCGCCTGGGATTGCTGGCACTGCAAAATCATCCGCGCTTCCTGCAGAACGTCAAGATGGGACGCCTGGAAAGCGCCACCCAGCAGATCGATGTCGCCGCGCTGGATTTAGTCCGCGACCGCGAGCACGGGGTTCCGCGCTTCAACGAATTCCGCCGCCAGTACGGCCTGCGCCAGTTAAGCGGCTTCGACGATTTCATCGACGCGCGCGCCCCCACCCAGGACCAGAAGGATCTGGTAAAACTTCTGCGCGAGGTCTACGGGCAGCACGCCTGCGACGCCTCCAAAGTGATCACGGACGCCCAACTCGATGCCAACAAGAAGCCCATCAACGATTGCCTGGGTCACCCCAACGGCAGCATGGTGGACAACGTCGAGGACGTCGACACCGTGGTCGGCTGGCTGGCCGAATCGACGCGCCCGCACGGGTATGCAATCTCCGAGACGCAGTTCGTGGTGTTCATTCTGAACGCCTCGCGGCGTCTCTTCAGCGACCGTTTCTTCACCTCCAGCTTCCGCCCGGAGTTCTATTCCACGCTGGGCCTGAACTGGGTGAAGAACAATGGTCCCGGTCCGGAGCAGATGGAGGCAGGCATGCCCAACGGCCATCGCCAGCAGGTCTCGCCGTTGAAGCGCGTGCTGCTGCGCAATACGCCGGAACTGGCGCCGGAACTTCAATACGTGGTCAACGCCTTCGACCCCTGGGCGCGCGACCGCGACGAGTACTATTCGCTGGACTGGAAGGCGCGCAAAGGCGCGGAATCCGACGAGGCATTCAAGGAACGCGCGAAGAAGTGACCGTTTGATCGATTGCACCGGCGGGCGGGAAATTGTACACTTCCAACATCATGAGACGTTCAGGTGCGATTTTGGCCGCTCTGGCCCTGTTCCTCACGGTTTGCCTGGCACAATCCGTGCTGACCAATGACGCCATCCTGAAGATGGCGAAGGCGGGCTTGGGCGAGGAGATTCTGCTCAGCACCATCAAGGCGCAGCCGGGGCTCTATTCCACCGCTCCCGAAGACCTGATTGCGCTGAAGGGCGCAGGGGTCAGCGACAAGGTGATCGCCGCCATGATTGAGAAGGCTGCTCCGGCCGCAGGCGCGCCCGTGCCGGCGGCCGCGGCCGGGAACCCACTGGCCGCCGTTCCCAAGGTGGCTCCCGGTCCGGTGAACGAAGTCGGTGTGTACTACCTGAGAAACGACGCGTGGGCCGATCTTGCGCCGGAAGTGGTCAACTTCAAGACCGGTGGCGTGCTGAAGACCATCGGCACGGTGGGAATCGTCAAGGGGGACGTCAACGGACGCCTCAACGGCCAGCACAGCAGGACCGCGCTGAAATCGCCGGTGACCATCCTGGTGTATGCGCAGGAAGGCGTGGCGATTACGGAGTATCAACTCCTGCGTCTGCGCGAGAGTAAGGATGCACGGGAGTTTCGCACGGTCACCGGCGGTGTGATGCATGTTTCCGGCGGCGCCACGCGCGACCTGGTTCCGTTCGAAAGCAAGAAAACGGCGCCGCGAACCTACGAGATCGTGCTGCCCAACATCGGGTCGGGCGAGTACGGCCTGCTGCCTCCCGCCGCCGGCGACTCCACCTCCAGCTCCGGCCGCATCGGCAAGATCTACTCGTTCCGTCTCATCGAATAAGATAAGGCGCGGAAATTTCGGGGCGGCCCCCCTGGACACGCCTCTCGCCCACGCAATCGGTTCCGTCCATGCTGCGCAACACACTCGAGCCAAAGTGCGCCAAAGTGCGCCACATTGTGCGCACTTCGTTTTCCGCCAAACGCCGTCTTAGTGGATGAAGGCGCACACCGCCGGAAAAGGATGACATCATGAAAAACCCGATCTCAGGAAAAGCAGTGTTTTTCGCGCTCGGAGCGGCCGCCCTATTTTGGGTAGCGCCCGCCAGTGCACAGGTTTCCACCATGCGGCTGGATATTCCGTTCACGTTCGTCGCGGGCGACCAGGTTTTTCCAGCCGGCCAGTATTTTGTTTCGGTGGATCAGGACTTCCGCCGCTGCCGTTTCGATAACCTCTCGGATTCCGCCATACGGATGATTCGTATTTCCCCTGAAACCGACAGACGCCCGATGGAGAAGGCTGAACAGGGCACGCTGCGATTCACCCGGTATGGCGGCCAACACTTCCTCAGCAACGTCTGGCGGCCCGGGCAGGAACAGGGCAACCGGGTTGTGGCCTCGAAGCGTTTATTGGAAGCGGCCAAGTCCAAGGGCGGCGATGGTAGCCCCACGTTAGTCACTGTGGTCGCCCCGAACTAAGGGACAGGCAGAATCAGGCCGCCGATGAACGCGGATCAACGCCGACAAGCATTTTTGTCTTATCCGCGTTCGTCGTCGGCCTGGTTCTCTGCTTACTCCGTCAGCGAGCGCAGCAACTCCTGAAAGCGCGGCAGCGATCGCAGGGGGTCGAGATTGCTGTCGTGCAGGTACCAGCCCTTCTGGGTGAGACCACCCAGGATCGCCTTCTCCAGACAGTCCAGCGCGGGGTCCAGCAGTCCCAGCATGGCAAAGATGCATCCCGCGTTATAGAGCAGCATCGGGTCGTCCGGCTGGATGGCGAGCGCCCGCTCGAGGAACTGGCGGCTGCGCTCCCGTTCGCCGAGGGCCGCTAGTCCGTTGGCTGCCATGTACAGGGCGCGGCCGTCGTCGGGGTTCAGAAGCAGGTGCCGCTCCGCCAGGCTGACCCCTTGTTTGCGCGCCGCGGTGGCATCCGCGGGGCGGTCCAGAACCTCGTAACTTTGGGCCACCAGCAGCGGCGACTGGTAATCTTCCGGCCGGGCACGAATGGCGCCTTCGTATTCGGCGACGGCCTTTTCCACTTGCCCGAGGGCGAAGCAGTGCCGGGCATAGAAGTAACGCGCCTCAAACAGATCCGGGGCGATGCGTACGGCGGCCTCGAATGCCCGGTCCGCTTCCTCGTTCCTGCCGCTGAGCGAGAGCGATAGGCCGCGCGAAGCTAGCGCTTGGGCAGACCCGGAGTCGAGTTCCACGGCCTTGAGGCTGGCCTGATCGGCCTGCGCGCGCACGGCCTCGCTCCGCTCGGAATAGAGGTAGGTGTAGGACCAGCAATCCGCCAGGCCGGCATACGCCTGCGCGTAATTGACGTCGAGCTCGATGGCGCGCTCGAACATCTGGATGGCGAATTTCACGGCGCGGGGGCTGTACTCGTAATAGAAGTTGCGGCCCCGCAAGTAGCAGTCGTACGCCTGAATGTCGCGCGTGGGGGGGTTGCGCAAGGCGCTGCTCTCGGCGGGGCTCAAGGTGACTTCCAGAGCCTGCACGACGTTGTCGGCGATTTCGTCCTGGATCGCGAAGACATCGACCAGTTGACGGTCGTAGCTCTCCGACCAGAGATGGAATCCATTGACCGCGTCGACTAATTGGACCGTAATGCGCAAGTGGTCGCCGGATTTCCGCACGCTGCCTTCAAGCAGGGTTTGAACGCCGAGTTGCCGGCCGATTTCCCGGCTATCCCCAGCCGGGGGACGTACGCGGAACGAGGAAGTGCGGCTGGCCACCCGCAGGCCCGCGATTCTACTCAGCGCGCTGATGATCTCCTCGGCGGCGCCGTCGCAGAAGTACGCTTGATCGCCGCTCTGGCTCATGTCGGCAAACGGCAGCACCGCAATGGAGGGCGCCGCCTTGGCCACCGGCTGGTCATCCGGCAGCTCCGCCGCCCGGCTGCTCCACCACGCATCCAGTTCCGCCGCGTACGCATAAACCGACCCCAGCTTTTCGTGCGGCAGGCGGTGGACCGGCAGACCCTCTTCCCGTTCCCAGCGCTGCACGGTGCGCGCGCCGCGTTTCAGGTAGGCCGCGATCTCCTTCCAGGAGTCGAGGCGGACCGTTTTCCGGATGGAGGAGTCCATGGTCGCACGTCCTATCTATCGGACTGGCGCGGCTACATTTACGCCTTTCCCCGCGCGCCCGTGCCGCTTTCGCATGGACCCCGCGAGCCCGCGCGCGCGTTCCATATAGAGGTAGAACACCGGCGTGATGTAGAGGGTCAGCACCTGCGAGACGACCAGGCCGCCTACTACCGCAAGGCCCAGCGGGCGGCGTGCCTCGCCGCCGGCGCCGAGACCGAGCGCGATCGGCAGCGTGCCCATGAGCGCCGCCATGGAGGTCATCATGATGGGCCGGAAGCGCACCAGACAAGCCTGGTAGATAGCTGCGTCGGGCGCCATGCCGTGCGTGCGCTGCGCATCAAGCGCGAAATCGATCATCATGATGGCGTTCTTCTTGACGATGCCGATCAGCATGATGATGCCGACGAAGGAGTAGATGTTGAGCTCGTCATGGAAGATCAGCAGCGTGACCAGCGCGCCCAGCCCGGCGGAAGGGAGGCCGGACAGAATCGTGATCGGGTGGATGAAGCTCTCGTACAGAATGCCCAGCACCATGTAGATCACAAGGATCGCCATCACCAGCAGCACACTCATGCCGCCGAGCGAGGATTGATAGGCCGCCG
>JAPKZC010000310.1:2246-12570 GCA_026394025.1 Candidatus Solibacter sp. | reverse complement strand
GGGACCACGCTTCTACTCGGGTTTACCAGCACCACTGTGAACTCGGCCTACTTCCGCCACCTGGGCATACCCAGTCTCTCGCACCCCCCAAAAAAGTTCCTCCGCGGTATGGACCCGCGATGTGGGACCCTTGCTTCTATGTCGCGCACCACTGGCCGCCCATCCATGCTACCCGTGCGGGCGGATACGGTACGCTAGTGGAGAGGCGCTATGGCAACCCAGAACAATCTGCATGTGCCAGACAACCTGCTGGCGGAGCTGCAAGCCAAGGCGGAAGCCGACGGGAAGAGTCCGGACGAGATGGTAAAGATCGCGATTGAGCGTTTCTTGTTGCACCGCCAATTGCAGGAACTTGTTGACTACGGGAAGGTTCAATCCGCCAGCCTGGGCCTCACCGAAGAGGATGTCCCCCGTCTGGTCGAAGAACACAGAAATGAGCAGTCCCGAAAATAGTGCTCACCGTCACTCTGGACAGCAATATCTACGTTTCCGCACTGGGCTTCGGCGGGCTCCCCATGCGCATTCTGCAGATGGCGATGGACGGAGACATCCGCATCGCCAGTTCACCGTTCATTCAAGGCGACGTGCTGCGGATTCTGCGCGTGAAGTTGCGGTGGGACGAGGACCGCGTCAACGCCGCCGGGATACTGATCGTATCTCTCACTGTGCCGGCAAGCGGCAGCTTGCTTGGAAAGGTCGATGCGGTGAGGGACGATCCCACGGATAACCGGGTGCTGGAATGCGCCTTGGAATCGGGTTCACAGTTGGTCATCACGGGCGACAAGCATCTCCTACGGATCGGTGAATACGCCGGAGTTGGGATCATCCGGGCGGCGGATTTCCTGCAACGGAGCGGGGAGCGGGTTGGGTGAAGCTGCCCGCTAGAACCCCACCACCCGGGCGAGCAGACCCGCCACCGCTCCACCGACTAAGGGACCGATGACCGGAACCGTAGCGTAGCTCCAGTTGTTGGCTGCTTTTTTTGGAATCGGAAGGATCGCGTGCATAATCCGCGGCCCCAGATCGCGCGCGGGATTAATCGCGTACCCGGACCGATGGCCCACACCAGCATGCCCACCAGGTAGGGTCCGAGTCCCGGCGGCACGGTGCCTACGGCCTTAGCCCCCATGGCCGACGCCACCAGAATCAGGACGAACGCGCCGAGGGCTTCAGTCACCAGGTTGGAGCCCCGGCTATCGATGGCGGGCGAGGTGCCGAAGCAGGCGAACTTCGTGTCGGGATCGGGCGTGACCTCCCAGTGCGGCAGGAAATTGAGCCAGACCAACACCGCGCCGGCCATGGCGCCCAGCAATTGCGCCACTACGAAGGGCGCCACATTCGAGAAATCGCCGGTCTTCATGGCGACGCCCAGCGTCACCGCCGGATTGAGATGCGCGTCCGGACTGCCGCAGGCGATGGCGGTGAAAACGCCCGTCATCACCGCGAAGGCCCATCCGGTAGTGATCGCCAGCCATCCCGTGCCTTCGGCCTTGCTCCGTTTGAGCAACATATTAGCCACAGCCCCGTTGCCCATCAGAATGAGGATCATCGTCCCCATGAACTCACCTAGGAATTTGGATGCCATTGGCTCCTCGTGTGTAGTGAAACCTTCTGCTACAGCCAGTCGAACGACCGCGTGACCGCTTTCTTCCAAAACGCGTACAACTCCTGGCGCCGGGCCGATTCCATTTGCGGTTTCCAGGTATGATCCACGCTCCAGCGGGCGCGCAAATCGTCGGTATCCTTGAAAAACCCGACGGCGAGTCCGGCGGCGTAGGCGGCGCCGAGCGCGGTGGTTTCCTGCACCGCGGGCCGCACCACCGGCCGGTCCAGAATATCCGCCTGGAACTGCATCAGCAGATCGTTGGACACCGTGCCGCCATCGGTGCGCAGAACATCCAGCAGGATGCCGGAATCCTTTTCCATGGCCTCCACCACCTCCCGCGTCTGTAACGCGGTGGCTTCGAGCACGGCGCGCGCCAGGTGCCCTTTGTTGGTGTAGCGCGTCAGGCCTACGATGACGCCGCGCGCATTGTCCTTCCAATAAGGTGCGTACAAGCCGCTGAAGGCGGGCACGAAATAGACGCCGCCGTTATCCTTCACGGTGCGCGCCAGCACCTCGATATCGCTGCTCTTTTCGATCAGCCCGAAGTTGTCGCGGACCCACTGCACCAGGGCTCCGGTAATGGCGACACTGCCTTCGAGCGCATACACCGCCGGCTGGCCCGCGAACTGGTACGCCACGGTGGTCAACATGCCGTGCTGGGAATGCACCGGTTTGGTGCCGGTGTTCATGAGCAGGAAACACCCGGTGCCGTAGGTGTTCTTGGCCTCGCCCGGATGGAAACAGGTCTGCCCCACCAGCGCCGCTTGTTGATCGCCGAGAATGCCGGAGACCGGCACCCCCTTCACACAATCGAGGGAAGCCTCGCCATACACCTCGCTGCTCGATGCGATGCGCGGCAGAATGGCGCGCGGAATGCGGAAGGCGTCGAGCAACTCATCGTCCCAGTCCAGCGTTTCCAGGTTCATTAGCTGGGTGCGGCTGGCATTGGTGCAATCGGTGAGATGCAGACCGCCGGTGAGATTCCACAACACGAAGGTATCCATGTTGCCGAACCGCAGTTCGCCCGATTCGGCGCGGGCGCGTGCCCCGGGGACATTGTCCAGAATCCAGCGAATTTTGAGCGCGCTGAAATAAGTCGCAAGTGGCAGGCCCGTCTTGGCGCGGAAGCGGTCGGCGCCGCCGTGGCGCGCCAGTTCCGCCACCGCTTCCGCGGTGCGGGTATCCTGCCAGACCAGGGCATTGTGCACGGGCGCGCCACTGTCGCGACTCCACACCACGGTGGTTTCGCGCTGGTTGGTGATGCCGATGGCGGCCAGGTCTCTAGCGACCAGAGCACGCTGCTCGAGCGCAAGGGCGATCACCTCGCGCGTGCGCCGCCAGATCTCATTGGCGTCGTGCTCCACCCACCCGGGCTGCGGATAGATCTGCTCATGTTCCTTCTGGGCGACCGATACGATGCGGCCGGAGCGGTCGAACACGATGAATCGCGTACTGGTGGTGCCCTGGTCGATGGCGCCGATATAGTTGGCCATGAAGTGAATCCTTTGCCTGACGATGACTTTCCAAGATAGCACCCTACGTGGGCGGCAATCGCCGCGCGGCAGGGCACCGAATGCCGGCCGTGCCCTTGGTTTCGCCGCCCGCAATCTTTCCTATTGCTTCCCCATAGGATTAGCATTACGATGGAATCGAAATACGGAGCCGTATGTCCGAAACAACCAATGTCCGGCAGGGCACTCTGGCCCTGATGGTGTTGAAAACGATCGAGACACTGGGGCCGCTTCACGGATATGGCATCGCCCGCCGGATCGAGCAGACCAGCGGTGAATTGCTGTCGGTGAATTACGGAACCCTTTATCCCGCGCTTCTCAAGCTGGAGCAGGAGGGCTACATCGCCTCGGCGTGGGGCCTCTCGGATAACAACCGGAAGGCCCGATTCTACAGATTGACTCGCGCCGGCGCGAAACAGTTGGAGCGAGAAGAGCGCGGCTGGGAGCAGGCCACGGCGATCATGTCCCGCTTCCTTTCGGCTGCCAAGGGGACGCTATGAGGCGGCTGCGCGCGTGGTGCGTCCGGCTGTGGAGCCTGTTGGGGAAAGGCCGCCGGGATCGCGAGTTCGCCGAAGAATTGGCATCCCACCTGGAGATGCATTGCGAGGACGGCATGCGAGCCGGCATGACCGCCGCCGAGGCGCGGCGGCAGGCGCTGATCAAGCTGGGCGGCGTGCTGCCGGTGGAAGAACTTTACCGCGACCGCCGCGGCGTGCCCTGGCTCGAGACTCTGGGGCGGGATTTCGGCTATGCCATCCGCATGATGCGCCGCGCTCCCGCCTTCACCGCCACGGTTGTGGTCACGCTGGGGCTCGGTATCGGCGCCACCACCGCGATCTTCAGCGTGGTCAATGCGGTGCTCATCCGCCCGCTGCCATATCCCGAGCCGCACCGCCTGGTCCACCTCGCGGTCAGCTACGGAGACCGGGGGAGCGCCATCTTTGCGCCCACCGTGGACTATGCCGCGTGGAAGAACCGCAGCCAGACGTTGAGCCGTATCGCGGGTCACCTCGGATTTGAAACCAATCTCACCGGGGGAACGGAAGCCGAACGGGTCAAAGCCGGCGCGGCCACGGCATCCCTCTTCCCGATGCTGGGTGTTCAACCCGCGCTGGGGCGGACCTTTCTGCCGGAGGAGGATCGCCCCGGCGGGCCGCCGGTTGCCATTCTGAGTCACGCTTTCTGGAAGAGCCATTTTGGCGAGAGCGCTGCCATCGTCGGCAAGTCCCTGACGCTGGACGGCACGCCTCACACAGTGGTCGGGGTCTTCCCCGCCACCTTCCAGATCCCCGATCGATACCAGGCCGACTACGATCTGTGGGTGCCATTCGCCATCGGCGACAACGGACGAGCCAAGCGGCCAATCTTGCAGACCATCGGCCGTCTCAAGCCGGGCGTGAGCGTCGAAGGCGCGAGGGCCGAACTCGCCACACTGGTGCGGCCACCCAGAAGCGGCAAGAAAATCACGGTGGTGACGGAGTGGCAGGAACAGATCGCCAGCGGAGCCCGGCGTTCGCTCCTGATCTTTCTCTGCGCGGTGGGTTTCGTACTTCTGGTGGCCTGCGTCAACGTCGCCAACCTGCTACTCTTCCGCGCCGCCGCCCGCGAAAAAGAGATGGCGGTGCGCCGCGCCCTGGGGGCAGGCCGGGCGCGCATCCTTCGACAGCTTCTCACGGAGAGCGTGCTACTGGCGCTGCTCGGCGGGGTGGTGGGACTCGGCCTGGCTTCGGCGGGAAAGAACCTTCTCGTCACGTTCATCGCGCGCAACCTGCCGGCCATGGAGCCGGTGCATCTCGACCTCCGCGTGCTCGCCTTCAACGTGGGGCTGGTGCTGGTGACGGGCATTGCCTTCGGCCTGGCTCCCGCGCTGCAGGCGTCGCGAGGTGAGTTGAATGACCCCCTCAAAGACGCGGGCCGCGGCGCCACCGACCGGCGCTCACGCCATCGCCTGCGAAGCCTGCTGGTGGTGTTTGAGGTCGCGGTGGTCATGGTGCTATTGAGCGGCGCGGGCCTGCTGTTCCACAGCTTCCTGCGGCTTCGCGGCGTCGATCCCGGATTCCAGCCGGATCGCATCCTTACGTTAAACGTCGCCCTCACGCCTTCCAAGTATCCGACGCCGCGCGAGAAGACCGCTTTCTTTCAGCAGGTGGTGGAGAAGGTGAGTACCCTGCCGGGTGTGCAGGCTGCCAGCGCGAGCACGTCCTTGCCCCTGGCCGGTTACAGTATGTCGATATCGGGGCTGACGGTGGAAGGAAAGCCCGAGGCGGAACGACAGGTACTTGTGTCCATCGTCAGCCCGAACTATTTTCGTACCGTGGGCATACCCACTGTGCGGGGACGGTCCTTCAGCGATTCCGATCGAGGCGGGTCCCCGGTGGTGGCCATGGTCAACGAGTCTTTCGCCCGCGCTTTCTTCCCCGGCGAGGAGTGCGTGGGCAAGAGAATCGAGCAGTGGAAGCCGAAGACGGGATGGGTGACCATCGTGGGAGTAGTTCGCGCCATTCGCCCGGCGCCCGAGGAGCAACCATCTCCGGAACTGTACTTCTCCTATTTGCAGCCCGAAGGCGCGTTCCTTATGGGGTCGAACATGTACCTGGCGGTGCGTGCCGCGGGAAATCCGAAGTCACTGGCCGCGGCGGTACGCGCGGACCGAGGCCGGATCTTGCGCATGGTGCTCTCTAACGGCATGAAGCTGATTGGCGCCGGCGTCGCGATCGGGTTGCTGGCCAGTGCCGGCCTCACGCGCTTGATCGCGAGCGAGTTGTGGGGCATCTCCGCCACTGATCCCTGGACTTTCGCCGCCGTGGTCATGCTGCTCTCCGCCACCGGTCTGGCCGCTTGCCTTTTGCCGGCGCGCGGCGCCGCCAGTGTCGACCCGACGCGGGCGCTGCGGGAGGAGTGAACGGGCGTACGAAATCGCGGCCGAGGTCCAGCAAGGAGTGGCTGAATTCCGGCGGCTTGCCGGAACGCATGGATTTCGCCCTGCAACTGGCCGATAATAAAGTGCCGGGCTGGAAAGTGGATCCGTCCGCTGCCACGATCCGCCCTGGGTTCGCCGGAGTTTCAGAAGAGGTAACCATGCCGACTCGCCGATTCTTCCTACGCAATTCCGCCCTCGCCATGGTTGGCGCGGGCGCCGCGCCGCTGTGGCTGGAGCGGGCACTGCACGCCGACGTCCCAGTGGCGCGCAAGAAAATCCTCGTCGCCATTTTCCAACGCGGCGCCGCCGACGGTCTCAATGTGGTGGTGCCGCACGGAGAGAAGGCCTACTACGAGCTGCGCCCGACCATCGCCATCCCGCGCCCCACCAGCGACCCGGGCAAGAAGAAGGACGCCGCGATCGACCTGGACGGCTTCTTCGGCCTGCACCCTTCGCTCGGGCCGCTCAAGCCGTTGTTCGACCAGCGGCATCTGGCCATCGTCGATGCCGTGGGTTCGCCGGACCCAACGCGCTCCCACTTTGACGCGCAGGACTACATGGAATCGGGCACACCAGGACGGAAGGCCACCGAGGACGGCTGGATGAATCGCGCGTTGCCCAAAGCGGCGGGCAAGGTGTCGCCGCTGCGCGCGGTGTCGCTGGGACCGCTGCTGCCGCGGGCGATGCGGGGCAGCACGCCGGCGGTAGCGATGCAGGCCATCGAGGGCTTCCAGGTGCGCAGCGCGGAGGCCCGCCGGCAATTGGAGCAGATGTCCGCTTCCAAGAGCCTGCTCATGCAGGCTGCCGGACGCGAGACGTTCGAGGCCGTGGCCATGCTGCAAGCCATCCAGCGCCAGAAGTATGCACCGGCCGCCGGCGCCGATTATCCGCACGGGCGATTTGGGCAGGCCTTACAACAGATCGCCCAGTTGATCAAGAGCGATGCGGGCGTGGAGATGGCGTTCGCCGATATCGGGGGATGGGACCATCACGTCAACGAACTCGGTGCGCGCCCCAGCGAGGGCGTGCTGGCCGACCTGCTGCGCGAATATGGACAGGCATTGAGCGCCTTCTGGAAGGACATGGGCGACCGAATGAACGATGTGGTGGTGGTCACCATGAGCGAGTTCGGGCGTACGGCGAAAGAAAACGGCAATCGCGGCACCGATCACGGGCACGCCAACAGCATGATGGTGATGGGCGGCGCGGTCAAAGGCGGCAAGGTCTACGGCAAGTGGCCCGGCCTGGAAAAAGAGCAGCTCCATGACAGCCGCGATCTGGCGCTGACCACCGACTTCCGCGACGTCCTCGGCGAACTGGTTTCGCGGCACTTGGGCAACCCCTCATTGAAGACGGTGTTCCCGGGGTATGAACCCAAATTGCTCGGGCTGGTGTAGGCGGTTACACGCTCAACGCCGATCCCGTTCTTGCCGTTGCCAGCACCTTGTCGTCGAACTCGAAGCCGGCTGTCCGCGGTTTATGGTTGCGGACGTACCACTTGTAGGTCTCCTTCAGCCCAACTTCGAAGGGGGTCAGCTTCATCTTGAGGACGCGCGTCACCTTGCCGATGTTCTCCGTGATTGGCGGCAAGTCGTAGTACTCGCCAAAGTAGAACGGCTCGGTGTACACGCTGCCGCCGGCCTGTGCGATTACGTCGCGGGGCACGCGCACCAGGGTGGGCTCGATGTTGGCCACCCTGGCCAACTTCTCCACCAGTTCCACCTGCGTCACCGGCTTCGGATCGCCGATATTGAAGGCCTCGCCCACGGCGCGCGGCTCGTCCATGGATCTGATCATGGCCGTTACCAGATCATTGACGTAGGCGAACTGCATCAGGCGGTGGCCGTCGCCGGGGATGATGATGGGGCGGCCGGCGCGCAAGCGGTCCCAGATGAACTGCTCGCGGTAATAGTTCGTCCGCGGGCCGTAAACAAAGGGCGGCCGGAAGGTCACCACCGGCAGACCGCTGGTGGCGTGCATGCGGAACAGCAGGCGCTCCGTGGTGGCTTTGTGGCCCGCGTAGGGAATGGGATGATAATCCGGCGCCAGCGGATCGCTCTCCTTGTGATTTAGTCCGTCGCCGTAGGCCGCGACGCTCGACATAAAGATGTAGCGGGAGATGCGGTCTCCGCAGGCACGAATGGTGGCCTCCACCTGCGCCGCCGTGGTGCCGCGGTCAAAATCGTATACATTGTCGAATACCACGTCGAAACGGCGGCCGGACAGGACTTCGCGCAGAGCCTCGGCGTCGTTGCGGTCGGCCATGAGGTTCTCGACGCGGCGTGCGAAGTCGTGCTTCGGCTTGCGATGCAAGACGGCAACGTCGTGGCCTTCCTTCAGCAACTCCTCCACCAGCAATTTCCCGATGAAGAGAGTTCCCCCGATTACCAGCACTTTCATAGGAGCTCCCAGGGACTAAGACGCGGCGCCGGGCAGGAGGGTTTTCCTCCCGATCCCCGCGTCTCTCAAAACAATACAGCGACTGATCGTAATATTCCAGGCCCCAGGACACCCGCCTTGACGGCGGCTTATGTCCCAGCAGGCGACCTCGATGTTACCGCGCCCATGCCGGGTATCAAAACACCCAGTTTGCCCTCTGCGGGCGCAATCTGGACGCTGTCTTTATTGGGCAAATGCTTCTCCGTTAGACCGAAATGCTATAATACCAAGTCCATGCGAGACCGCGCGACGGCCACTCTGACTACGGTTGTCGTAGATGACGAAGTACTAGCCTGCGACGAACTTGCCTACCTGCTCCGCGATTTCCCCGAAATTGAAGTAATTGCAAGGGGTTCCAACGGTTTGGAGGCAGTGGAATTGATCCAGAAGCTGGAGCCGGAACTGGTTTTTCTGGATGTAAATATGCCGGGGCTGGATGGTTTAGGGGTGGTCCGGCAGTTGCGCGACAAAGAGGTGGAACTGCCGCATTTCATCTTCGTTACGGCCTACGATCAGTACGCCGTAGAGGCCTTCCGCCTGGAAGCAATGGACTATTTGCTGAAGCCGGTGGAACGCGGGCGTTTGGCGGAAACCATCGAGCGCGCCCGGCGCATCATCCAGGACAAGAAAGCCCCGGAACTCCCGGCGGCGTCCAGGAACGCGCCAGCCACCCCGCGAACCAAGCTGTTAGTGCGCGCCAACAACCGTAACTTCATTGTCGACGCCAACGACGTGATCTACGCCACCATCGACAACGGACTGATCACCCTGGTGGCCACCAATCTCGAAGGTCACTCCAACTACCGCACCATCGAGGATCTCCAGGCAAATCTCGACCGCGAAATGTTCTGGCGCGTGCATCGCTCTTACCTGGTGAATATCAACCGCATCAAGGAAGTCGTGCCCTGGTTCAAATCGAGCTATCAACTCCGCATGGACGACAAAAAGCACACCGAGGTCCCGGTCAGCCGCGTGCAGACGCGGCGCCTCCGGGAACTGTTTAAGCTGTGAACCTCACCACCACCGAGACTCTCCGGTTTCTGGTGTCATAGCGGTCCTTTTCATTGAATGGCCGCTGATCCGCGTATCCCCTGACTTCCACCACCTGTTCCGGACGAACCCCGTACGAGTGCAGCAAACGCCGCGCCGCGTTCGCGCGGTCCGACGCCAGTTCCCAATTGCTGTAGCCGGTGGCCGGCCCCGCATTGCGGAACGGCTTGGAGTCGGTGTGGCCTTCGATTACCAGCACATTGGGCAGTCGCGCCATCTCAATTGCGAGTACGCGCAGCAGGTTCTGCCCGGCCGCCGTGGGTGCCGGGCTGCCGCTCACGAAGAACATCCCCTGCTCGGTTTCCAGCAGGTCGATGCGTAGCCCTTCCCCGGTGACGCTGAACTTGACGTTGTTGCGCAACTTGGAGAAGTCCGGAATCGCTTTGAGGGCATCCTCCATCTGCTTGCGTATGTCCCCCATATTGTTGCGGTCCACCACCAGGCCCTCGCCCGAATTGCTGGCGGGCCGGGCGCCCAGGGTGCGCGTGAATCCGCGCGGATCGGTAAAGTAACCGCCCACCGACGCTTTCACTTTCTGGCTGGAGTTCATCAACCACAGCACGATGAAAAGCGCCATCAGGGCGGTCACGAAATCAGCGTAGGCCACCTTCCACGCACCATGTGACCGGCGTCCGGAGGGGCGGCGAATGCGCACCTCCGCCCGGGGCGCGGTGTCCTCAGGCAGACTGAGTCTGGGCATCGGCCGCCTCCGGGATATTGGTTCTGGGCACCGGTGGGATTTTGGCCTCCCGTTTGATGATGATCTCCATATCCAGGAACGACGGGCGCAGTTCCACC
>JAPKZC010000310.1:0-2181 GCA_026394025.1 Candidatus Solibacter sp. | reverse complement strand
GCAATGCGCAGCACGTGGAGCAACTGTGCGTCCGCCTCACCCAACTTGTCGAGCCGCGCCGCCATCGGACCCACCACGCCATAGCAGAGGAGAATTCCCAGGAAGGTGCCGACCAGCGCCGCCGCTACTTTTTGACCCACCATTTCGGGAGGGCCGCCGATGGACTGCATGGTAACCACCACCCCGAGCACCGCCGCCACGATGCCGAGCCCGGGGAGTGCGTCGGCCACCGAGTGCAATGCATCCACCGGTTCTTGCCGGCCTCTGCGCTGCACCTCGATGTCGAGTTCCATCAGCTGGTCGAGGTCCGAGGCAGTGGTCATGCCCACCACCAGCATGCGCACGGAATCGCAGACGAAGTCGCGGGTGGGCAGGTCTTGCAGAAAATCCGGATGATTGGAAAAAATGCGGCTGCCGGCCGGGTCTTCCACGTCTTTCTCGAATTCCACGATACCGGCGCGCTGGATGAAACTGAACATCTCAAACAACATGCGCATGTTTCGCAGCAGATCCCGCCGGGTGCGCCGCGGCGGGCGGAATGCCGCCCGGCAACCGTGCCACATCTTGCGCATCACCGACGGCGGGTTGGCCACCATCACAATTCCGGCGGCGGCCCCGCCCACAATCAGCAACTCCGCGGGTTGAAGCAGAACCCAGGGGTTTCCCTTTTCAAGCAGGAACCCGCCCAGCACCGCGGCGAAAACTGCGGCAATACCTATGAGAGCGTACATGAGCTTCGGATCTCATATCGGCCGATCGCGCGCAAGTGTGAACCGGTGGGCTGAAAAGTTGGCCCCACGGGGACTGGTATTATTTTAACCGGAACGGGCCATCGGCCCGCCACGGGGGGGCAATAACCGATGTCGGATCGCGGATTCTTGTTTCTGTTCAGCGCATTGATGATCGGCGCGGGGGCGGCGACCATCGCCTACCTGGTGGCGACAGGACAGGCGGCCACCGTGGATGGCTTGTTCCTGGCGCTGACCGCTCTGTTGCTGGCCTCGGGCTTCGCGATGTACCTGATTTACGCGATCCGCCGCGCCATGGAACCGCCGAAACCAGCCGCCGGTCCCGCGGCAAAGCCAGCAGCGATCCAGACCTAGCGGTCCGCGCCGCACTCGGATCAACCGTCATGAGCAACCCATGCCACCAGATACAATGCGGTCATGCGATATTTGTGGACCCTATTGTCCCTGCCCCTGCTCTGCGTAGCGCAACCACGCCAGGCCGACGTAGTCGTCTACGGCGCCACGTCAGCCGGAATTGCCGCTGCTGTGCAAGTGTCGCGCATGGGGAAGAGCGTCCTCATCGTGGACCCAGGCACGCACCTCGGCGGACTCACCACCGGAGGCCTGGGGTGGACCGATATCGGCAACAAGCAGGTGATCGGCGGCATCGCACGCGAGTTCTATCGCAAGGTAAAAGCGCACTACGACAAGCCGCAGTCATGGAAGTTCCAGCCGCGCGAGAGCTACTATAACCTGCGCCACGCAGAGATTAACGCCAAGGACGACGCCATGTGGACCTTCGAACCGAAGGTAGCCACAGCCATCTACCAGGAGATGATCGCGCAGTATAAGATCCCTGTCGTCATGAAAGCCCGGCTCGACCTGCGCCCCGGCAGGGGCGTCGTCAAAACCGGCGCGCGCATCACCGCCATCGTGATGGAAGACGGCACGCGTTACACCGGCAGAATGTTTATCGACGCCACGTATGAGGGCGACCTGATGGCGAAGGCGGGCGTGAAATACACCACCGGGCGCGAAGCCAATGCGCTCTACGGCGAGAAGTACAACGGCGTGGAAGCGGCGCATCGCCACCAACACCAGTTCCCCGACGGCCTGCGCATCTCTCCCTATGTCACGCCCGGCAACCCCGCGAGCGGCCTGCTGCCCGGCATCAACGCCAAGGGCCCCGGGGTGGAAGGCGCGGGCGACCACCTGGTCCAGACCTATTGTTTCCGCCTTTGCATGACCAACGCAGCGGACAACCGCTTGCCCATTGAAAAACCGTCGCAGTACAACGAGCGCGATTTCGAACTCCTGTCGCGGTAGGGACGACCATCGCTGATCGCCCCCCGCACAGAACCGTACGTGCGCGTCTACGCATACGGCTCCCACCTTGGATGGGTGGCGACAAAGCGATCCATCGGATAAGGGTGCAAAACGCGGGGTACCGGAA
>JAPKZC010000080.1 GCA_026394025.1 Candidatus Solibacter sp. | reverse complement strand
TGAGGTAGCGGGTCCTCCATCACCGGAGTAACCAGTGCCGCCAGTTCCCGCAACCGTGGAGAAGGCGCCGGCCGGAGTCAGCTTGTACACGCGATTATTGGCCGCCGCATAGAGATTGCCGGCTGAGTCCAGTTTGAGATCGTAGGCGTAAGCGGTAAAGGTCGGAGCAAACCTCGAGATCACGCCGGCACGTGTCACCTTGCGGATGGCATTATTTCCGCTGTCGGCGATGTACATGTTTCCGTTGGAATCGATGGCCACTGCTTGTGGGGTCTCAAGCAGGGCGGACGTGGCTTGACCGCCATCACCCGTGTTCGGAGTACTGCCCGCAATCGTTCTGGTGACATAACCGCCCAGATTCTGGCCGTACAGGGAAGGCCCGAGAAGGCACAGAGTGAATACGAGGGTCGCGGCGCGACTTGGCAACATGAACATCTCCTTATATGCTGACCAGGATTTCCGTTTTGCACATCCTGTGGCGATATTCTCTCCTGATTTGCCGTCAAGATCAAGGGAAAAAAGACTATATAGTCTCATTTTTTTGGAGAAAGCCTTTGACCATAAGTCTTAGCGGCAGCGGTGAGAATCCATCGACGGTGTGGGCAGACGAAACAAAAACAACGTTCAGGGCAGGGTCTCGCCCAGCACCTTTGCGCTCTGATCGGCGCGGAATTCGCGCAGACGATGGCGTAGCTCGGGACGGCCGTTGGCCAGAATGGCAATGGCCAACAGCGCGGCGTTGCGGGCGCCGGGGGCGCCGATCGCCAGGGTCCCCACTGGAATCCCGGCCGGCATCTGCACGGTGGAAAGCAGCGAATCCAGGCCCTTCAGCGAGGCACTTTCCATCGGCACGCCGAGCACCGGGAGCAGGGTATGCGCCGCGCACACTCCGGCCAGGTGGGCCGCGCCGCCGGCCGCGGGGATGATCACTTCCATCCCGCGGCCTTCGGCGGCGCTGACATATTCGGCAGTCTCTTTCGGTGTGCGGTGCGCCGAAAGCACGCGGCATTCGTGTTCCACACCGAAACTGGTCAGCACCTCGTCGGCCTGGCGCATGACATCCCAGTCCGACTTGCTGCCCATGATCACTCCAACCAGTGGATGGGCGCTCACGGCTACTGCCCCTGCGCCAGGGTAAACCCGGCCTGACCGTCAAAATTGCGCAGCGTTTCAGTGACCGCGATGTCAATTCCCGCATCGGAGATGCGGCGGGCCACATCCAGCAGTTTGGCCATATCGGTTAGGCCCTGCGCCACGTAGCGGCAGCGGAAGCTATCGGTGCAGAAGGTCTCCGCCCGGCCCGCCGGCCAGACTTTGACGCCGCGGTTGTCGATCATTTGGAGGCTCAAGCCTTCGCCCGCCAGTTTGCCCACTGCCTCGGCCAGCGTGTTGGGGTTGCGCGAGGGCCAGTAGACGAAGACGTCGATGCCCTTGAGTTCCATGGCAACGGCGGGCCGCTCGGCCCGCGCAGCCACGGGCGCCGCCGCGGGGCGATGCGCGTAGGTGACCGCTTTCAGGATATTCGGCTTCTGCCCGAGGCGCTCAATCACCGCCGCCGCGAACTCCTTGGTGCCGACTTTCACCGTGCTTACGCCCTCGGTGTAGACGTCGTAGGTGTGAACGCCATCCTCGATAGTGCGCAGCCAGGCGTTGTGCACCTTGGCAGCGACTTCGGGCTGATTGATGTGCACCAGCATGAGCACCGCGCCCAGCAGCAGGCCCGAGGGGTTGGCCAGGTTCTGTCCGGCACGGCGCGGGGCGGACCCGTGGATGGCCTCAAACATGGCGCAACTCTCGCCGATGTTGGCCGAACCGGCGAGGCCGACGGAGCCGGCGATCTGCGCCGCCACGTCGCTCAGAATATCGCCGTACAGGTTGGGCATCACGATGACGTCGAACGCGGTCGGCGTGTCGGCCATCTTGGCCGCGCCGATATCCACGATCCAGACTTCCTTTTCGATATCGGGATACTGCGCGCCAATTTCGTCGAACACCTTGTGGAACAGCCCGTCGGTCATCTTCATGATGTTGTCCTTCATGAAGCAGGTGACCTTCCTGCGATTGTGCAGGCGCGCGTACTCGAAGGCGTAGCGCACGATCTTCTCGCTGCCCGGCCGCGATATCAGCTTGATGCACGACATCACTTCCGGCGTCATCTGATATTCGATGCCGGCGTAGAGATCTTCTTCGTTCTCGCGCACGATGACGACATCCATGTTGGGATGCTTGGTGTCGATGAAGGGGTGGTAAGAAACGCACGGCCGGACGTTGGCGTATTGGCCGAGAGTCTTACGGGTGGTGACGTTGAGGCTCTTGAAGCCGCCCCCCTGCGGTGTGGTGATGGGAGCCTTGAGGAAGACCTTGGTCCTGAGGAGGGAATCCCAGGAACTGGGGTCAATGCCGGCGGAATTGCCGCGCAAATAGACCTTTTCGCCGATCTCGATGGTCTCGATCTCAAGAGCAGCGCCCGCCGCCTCCAATATCTGGAGCGTGGCGTTCATGATTTCCGGTCCGATGCCGTCGCCGTGGGCGACCGTGATGGGAGTTTTCGTAGACATAAGGGAATACCCAGGATATTGGAATGCACCACACTGCGCAACCAGAGTTCGCAGTCTTTTTCTACAATGCCGGCCGTTTTGCAGCCTAAAAGTTGATCTTGGCCGAAAGCTGCATCATACGGGGCCGGTTAGCCTGAGCCGTGATGGTGCCGAACGTGCTGTTGGTCGGGGTCACGTTCGGCGCCGCGAATACGGGGTGGTTGATGGCGTTGAATGCGTCCGCCTTGAATTGCAGGTTGAATTTTTCACCCAGCCGGAAATCCTTCATCAGCGACGTGGCCAGATCGTTGATGCCATCCGACCGCAGGCTGGAGTACGTGGTCGAAAACGTCCGTACATGATACTGGAACTGGTTCGCCGAGTTGGTGTCGAATACGCCCTTGTCGAACGAGGGCGAGTCCACCGAGCGCGGGTCGAGCTTCAAACCGCCGCCGAAGTACACATAGTCGCCGTTGTTCCACACTATCGGGCCGCCCGCCTGGTACTGGTAGGTGGTGGCGATCTTCCATCCGCCCACGATCGCGTTGAGCGGGCGCGACTGAACGTCGAGCAGCCGTCCCTTGCCTACCGGCAGGTCGTACGTCATGGTGACGGTGATGCGCGTCGGCCGGTCGAACGGCGAGAGGCGGCGTTCGGGCACGGGGTCCGAATCGTTCATCCACGTCATCTGCTCCACATTGTTCGACTTCATGTACCCCAGGGTCAGTTGCAGGCCCTTGGAGAAGCGCTTCACCATGCGCGTGTTGAAGGCGTTGTAGTGGGCGCTGCCCACGTTCAGGTTATACTGCACGACGCCGGCGGCTCCAGAACTTACAAAACCGCCGGCGTAAACCGGGTACTGCGGATAACGCGCCAGCAGTTGCGCGGTGCTGCTGGTGGCCGATGCGCCGGTCACCAGGGCGGCGAAGGGATTGGGCGCGGTGACGGCGAGCGCCGTGATTAGCGCCTGATCGCGAACCCCCGAGGTGCTGAGGAACTGCCGCGGCAGGCCGTTGAGCTGCGTGTAGGATACCGGCAGGTGCACGGAGTGCGTTCCCAGGTAGGTGACTTCCAGCATCAGGTTCGGCGTGAAGGAATGCTGCACGCTGAAATTCCAGCGCAGCGCGTAGGGGCTCTTCACTTCCGGATTCAGGAAGGATATGGCCTGGTTGGCGAAGGTGGCAAGGCCGTTCGCCGACCCTACCGGCCTCTGTATGCCGGCGGGGAACGGATTGCTCAACGTCGCCGAGTCCTTGTAAGCCGTGGATTGGCTGAAGCCCTGTTGGGTGAGCAGCGGGTTGGTGGAGTAAGCCCCGCTGGCGCCGAGTTGCGCGATGGTCACCGGCGCCACGAACATGCCGCCGCCCACGCGCAGCACGGTCTTTCCGTGCATTCTCCCCGGTGTCCACGCGAGGCCGATGCGCGGGCTCACCAGGCGCGATTTGTTGCTGTAGGCCGCCGTGTTGTCCGGGCTGGCGAAGGTCAGACCGCCCATCACTTTGAACTGGTTGGCCGGAAGCTGCGAGACCGCCGAGCCGGCATAGGCCGCCGCGGCAGCCGCATTCAGCGGGTTGGTGGCATCGCGGGCGAAACCGTTGACGGTCCGCCCCCATGTCTCGTGATACGGAAAATCGTGGTCGATGCGGACACCGATGTTCAACGTGAGATCTTTCCTGATGCGCCAGTCGTCCTGCACGAATACGCCCGCGTAGTATGCGTAGAACATTCCCGACGTATTGATATCGAAGGTGGACCCGCTGGAATTGGTGGGCAAGCCTAAAAGGAACGATGCCCAGTCCTGTCCGATCACGGTGGCCGACGACGCGTTGCTGGCCGAGCGCACCCAGGTGTTGGCGGAGAAGGAGAAGCCGCCCGTGGCATACCCGTAGCTCTTGTAGTTCAACCGGTACTGGCGGACGTCGGCCCCCACTTTGATGGCGTGGTTGCCCTTCATGGTGGACCAACTGGCAAAGCCCTGTAGCGTCTGCGAGGGCAGGGTGTTGGCGCCGTTCAAGCCGAGCGTGGTGTAGCCGGAGTTGCCGCTAAAGGTCATGTACTGCGAATTGGCCGCCAGGTACGCCGGGAAGCCGTAATCGCCCGGGTTGACCCCCGCGCTGGGTGCCGAATGATCTTCGAACATGCGCGTGAAATTCATCCGCAGGTTCAGGATGTTGGTGCTGTTCACAAGGTAGACCTGGTCGAAGCTGCCGCCCCAGTTGGAGCGGCTCAGGTTGCTGCCGGTGGAGAGGTTGTCGAAGTAGTTGTTCTTGTTCTGATAGTAATCGGTGTGGCGGACGTTGAAATAGGTGCGGCTCCGGCTGCCGATATTGAAGTCCAGACGTCCGAATTCATTGGTGAATCCGTCGCTAGTGGTGGCATTGTTGCCAAAGTTGTTGAAATCGTCCTTGCGCACGACGCTTGGGTCGGTGATATTCGGCGCCGCGATGAACTGCGCATATTTCAGCGCGATCGGGTTCAGGCGGTTCGACGGAATCTTGTTGCCCGGGAAGGCGGTGCGCGTGATGGTGGAGCTAGTGCCCACCTTCACCGCCGTGGCCGGATCGTAGATGGTGGTCGCGTTGACGGCCAGCAGCTTGGAGAAATCGCCCTGCTTCATGGCGTCCGTGGGCACGCTGAAAATCGTCGTGTTGGGAGACCGGGATTGTATGTCCTCGAAGGCGAACAGCCAGAAAACCCGGTTGCGGCCGTCGAGTACCTTGGGAACATACAGCGGGCCGCTCACGGTGGCGCCCGCCTGGTTGAAGTGCGTCACCGGGGTGCTCAGGCCGGCCTTGTTATTGAAGAAATTATTGGCCACCAGGTTGTTGGGCTGGTTGAGCCAGGAGACGGTTCCATGCAGCGCATTGGTGCCGCTTTTGAGGATGGTGTTGGCGGTGCCACCGGCGGTTCGCCCGAAGGTGGTGTCGGTGTCGAAGACCTTGGCGCGCACCTCGCTCACGGCGTCCTTGGGCGGGCTGTAGGCCAGGCGGCCATCCCAGGTGGTGTTGGGCACGCCGTCGGTCAGCAGTTCGTTCTGCTGGTTGGGAATGCCGCCCATGCTGAAGCTGGCGGCGCCGCCCGATGCGAAAGGCAGCACCTGGGTTGGCTGGCTCATGGCGAGCACGCCCGGCGCCAGCGAAAGCAGTGCCAGCGGCGTACCGCCGTTGCTCGGCAGGTCCTCCACCTCTTTGGCGGTGATCACGTCGCCCACGCTCGCGTTCTCGGAATTGACCAGCGGCGCGTCGGCGATCACTTCGACCGTGGCCGACGTGTCGCCGACTTCAAGCCGCACGTCCAGCGTGGGGCGGTCGCCTGCGCCCAAGTGCACGCCTTTGCGGACAAACTCCTTGAAGCCCGGCATGCGCACGGCGATCTCGTAATCGCCCGCCAGCAGGAGCGGTACGTTGTAGTGCCCGTCGGCGTCCGACGTGGCTTCGGCCTTGGTACCGCTCTGCGACTCGGTGACGTGGATTTTGGCGCCGGCGATGGTTCCCCCCGAGGCGTCGAGAATGGTGCCCCCGATGGTGCCGCGAAATTCCTGGGCGGAGAGCGTGGCGGCAATGGCGAGAGCGAGCATCGCCAGAACGATGACTTTCATGAAGCGACCTCCGGGTACCGACAATTCTAACGGATTTCGAGTATGTTTGTCCGAAATCCAGGAGGTGTTCAACGCAGAGACGCAGAGACGCAGAGATAAGCGCAGAGAAGGCCAAGGCAGAGGCGATCAACGCGTCGGTGCGCGGTCGCCTTTTCTGGGGGCACGTGGTGGAAGGATTCTGCCGATTCAGGCCATCTTGCTTGGTTTTCTGTTTTCTCTGCGCCTATCTCTGCGCTCTCTGCATTGCTATCCCCAAATCCTTTGTTATTTTTCACAAGTTTTATGCCGCCTTGGACAGCTGCGCTACGGTGGCGTGCTGCGCAGCGGATATGGCCGCAATTGCGACGCGTCCGTATTCGGTGAGGAGGTAGCGAT
>JAPKZC010000095.1:9359-9687 GCA_026394025.1 Candidatus Solibacter sp. | reverse complement strand
CGCTCGCGGATCTTATCCATGGCGTCATAGAAGATCCCCTGCGCGGTGTTCTTCTTGCCCTGCCACATCAAGGAATTCACGAACTTCTCAACCAAGGTGGAATTGTAGACCGCGTCCGGCGCTACTTCACGAATTTCAGCTCTTCGTCTGCGTGGCATACTTTAACCTAAGATTTTGGCCTCTTGGCCCCGTACTTCGAACGGCTCTGTTTGCGATTGGCCACGCCGGCGGTATCCAGCGCGCCGCGGATCACGTGATAGCGCACACCCGGAAGGTCTTTCACACGGCCCCCGCGGATGAGCACGATGGAGTGCTCCTGGAGGTTGTG
>JAPKZC010000095.1:8911-9303 GCA_026394025.1 Candidatus Solibacter sp. | reverse complement strand
TTCCAGCGCCGGGCTGGAAGTTTTCCAGCGTGGCGGTTTCCGCCCATTACGCACAAGTTGATTAAACGTTGGCACGATTTCCTCTTCGCGAAGTAAATCAAAAAAAATGTGTGGAGCAACCCACTACGACCAGGATCCGCACGCGAATCCCAGAGAATCTACAAGCTACAGGTCGCAACTGCGAGGATTACCTTGCTTTTATGGACAGGCCCATGTTCAAACCAGGAGTAAATCCTGGTTAACCTCGGGGCCTCACCCTCGGCCGGACCCGCCAACAGACGGGTGGTAGCACAAGGGCAGAAAGCTTCTCGCGAAACTCTTCAATATTAACCCAAGTGTAAGGAAGAACGCAACTGGACTTCCAAATCCGCCAATTCCATCCTGTCCGCCAC
>JAPKZC010000095.1:4782-8846 GCA_026394025.1 Candidatus Solibacter sp. | reverse complement strand
TTCGCTACTGGTCTGATCATCGTAACACACTTCGCGGACCTCCGGGAACTCGAATGTGCCTCGAATGTGCCGGGCTCCCAATTGGTGGCCACGACCGTGAGGAAGCGGTTTCCGCGACAGCGGCGCGGAAATCCCCAAAACGTCCAGCACTCAATGTGGTATGATTCGCCAAAACATCGCAGTAAAACGGGATGCTCCGCGCAGCGCACGGCAGCGCCGGCAGACCTGCTGCCCGCGGGAGATCTAAGGGAACTCCTCTACGGCGAGGCGGCCGCATTCCGGGAGGGAACAGTGTGCTAATCATTCGCAGTGCGCAGTTGCGCGCCATGGGCGGCGAGGAGAACTTCGTCCAGGCGCTCCACGAGTCCCTGCAGGATGGCGGCGAGGCTGCGCCGGACGGACGGCCCTCGGAAGCTCAGGTCCGCCACGCCGTCGAGGAAGCGCGGAACCGCGGCATCTCGCGGGAGTGCGACGTAGCGCGGTATGCGGCCATCGTGGCGAGCGGCCCCGCGGGCAGCCGTCCTCCGGCGCGGCTGGAAAAACTGCTGCGCGCCGGGCAGGTGCCGGCGGCTGAGCGCCTGGAGCGGGCGGAACAGTGGTTGCGGCGCTCCGGGCGTCCGGTTCCGAGTGCGCCCGCGGAATTCAGCACGAAAAAAGTGGGAGACCCGGTTTACCCTTGCCCGCTTCGCAAGGACGCGACTCCGCCGCTTCACTGGATTGAAATCGTTTTGATCGGCGAGGACGACGCGCCGGTGGGCTGGGAGGAGTACCTGATCACAGCGCCCGGCCTGGATCCGGTTTCCGGACTGTTGAACGAGGAAGGGTTCGCCAGGGTAGAAGGATTGCCGAGCGGCGCCGACGCGAAGGTCTCTTTTCCGCGGCTCGACAAGGAGGCATGGGAACCGCTGGCCGCGGTGCACGGCACCAGAGAGGCTCCGGCGGAGGGCGGAAACACCCAAAAAGTTGTCGACGAGGGGGACAGCCTCTCGAGCATCGGTTTCGAGTTCGGGTTCTTTCCGGATACGCTGTGGGAGCTTGGGGAGAACGCCGCACTTGCGAAGCAGCGCGATGAACCCGACGCGCTGATGCCCCGCGACATTGTCGTGATCCCGCCATTGCGCCTCAAAGAGGTCACCGTTCCGGTGGACAAGCGGCACCGGTTCCGGCGGCTGGGCGTGCCGGCGATATTTGAGATCCAGCTTTTCCTGGGGGAACGGCCGCGCGCCAGCGAGCCCTACATCCTGTTGGTGGACGGGCAGGAGCGGCGCGGCACCACCGACGAGAACGGGAACCTGCGGGAATGGGTGCCTCCCGACATCAAAGAGGGCGAATTGAGCGTCGGCAGCCAGGCCACGCGCTACGCGATTCAGTTCGGGTATCTGGACCCGGCGGACGAGATCTCGGGAATTCAGCAGCGACTGCGGAACCTGGGATTTATCGTCGAAGACCCGGAGGGGACGATGGGAGAATCCACGGCAGGCGCGCTGCGGGCGTTTCAGTGGCGGCTGCAATTGAACGTGACCGGGATAGCCGACGCCGACACCGTGCGCAAACTCGAGTGGATGCACGACGATGTGAGCCGCTATCCGGAACTGCCCCCGCCGCCGATGCCGCCGCCGGACGAGCCGGAACCGGTTTCGAGCGGGCGCGGGAATCCGGCAACGCTGGTCTTCTATGACCCCAGCATGGAGTTGTTCGACTAAGCACGGAGGCGAGGCAGAAGGATGTGCGTTGCAGAAAAGAGTACCGTCACGGCAAAGGTCGGCCAAAAGACGGCAAAGGGCAAGACGACCAATACCGCATCCGAACCCGTGGTGTATTTGAACTTGCCGGCGGATTACTCCGGCGATATCTGGCACGTGGCCGCGGCGCTGGTGGTGGATTGCCGGGTACAGGTGGTCTTCACCATTCAATCGGAGGGTAAGGAGACGAAGAACTACAAGACGGTGGCGAAAGCCAAGGCCTTTTTCCAGAGCATCGGAATCCTCCCGGAGCGCTTTCACGAGGTGATGATCAAGCCGTTTGCGGCTAGCTCGCAAGCGGCCGACTCATTGATCAGAGAGATGGAAATCGAGGTTGACGATCCCGACATCAAGAAAGACATCTTTACTGCCCGGACCCATCAGGCGGAAGCGACGAAGGCGATGGGGCAGCCGGTTCACGCCGTATACAGCTCCACCTATATTTGGGTCAAGGCAATCGAAGATAAGGGGCGGGATGTCGTGCTCAAAGCCATCAAGGCGGCTTTCGTGCTCGGTTTCGAGGACAGTCACCCGAAAGAGTCGAAGGCCATACGCGACCGCATCGCCGAGGTGACCTACGGGGCGAAGAAGTTCCTCTTTCTGAATATGCGGATGGCGAACTACCATCCGGAAGACAACACCAGCCGGTCGATTTACAACAAGATCGCCGGCATTGCAAACAACAACAAGGGGATGCGGTTGATTCGGGTGGGGTCGTTCAACCCCGGCGACAAGGTTCACACCGGCCCAAAAGGGGAGTGGATGGAGGACCTGGCCACCGAAGTCATCGACATATACGGATTCTGCACGTTGGAATCTGGCTTGGCGGACATGCAATCGGTGGCGTACTTCTGGGCTCAGGTGGCTGCTGCCCCCGATTGCCTGGGAGTCGCCGGGGGGCGAAGCGGGTCCTCCGACATTGCCGGCCTGATGGGGAACAGGCTTTTGTGCTGGACCATCTGCCGCCCCCAGGACCCCGGATACCAGCGCCAGCAGATCATGGTCGGCCGGATCATGTCGCTGATCGACCTGAATGCCGACATTGCCGACTACGAAACCCACAGAAAACACTACGATGCGGATTTTACCGAATGCCCCGGTACCCTTGTGAAAGCGGCTGTGTGTTGTTTCGCCAAGCGGACCTTCTTTGGGCCTTACTGTTATGGGTCGTTGACGCCTGCCGACAAGGAACTGCACGAAATGGTGAAGGGACCCGGCGGGCGGCTTAGCTTCTGCATGACGATGACGAAGGACGCTGCCTTGAGCGCCCTCGAACTGCCGAAGAAGGCGTACAACGCCAGGGCCCTTCTATTGAGGGCCTACGCGATAGGGCATGCGGACGGGAGGGGATTGAACTGCCTGCTACGCAGCCTGTACCAATTGAAGTACGGATCCGGGAAGGACCTGACGAAGGAAGGAAATCTTGCGATCGAAACGTATCGCAGGGAGATCGCCGCTGCATATGACGTGGGTGAGGACGAACAGTTGGATTTCGTCACGCACGGCACGCCGGTGCTGGCGCAGTTCGGCATTCGGGTGCGGCTCATCCGCATCGACAGCACGGGGAACCTGCAGGATACCGGGCTGGAACTGGGCAATTTGACGGACCCTTTGCGATACATTCTGTACGAGGGCGACGGGTGGGCGGGGCATTTCTCGCCGTTGTACCCGGTACTGAAGGAGTGAGCGCGTTACCGCAGCACCGCACCGCCGACCTCCCTACCAGGGCGGCTTGTTGTAGGCCGTGACGTACGGCTGCCCGTTCAGCACGATCATGGGGTCGCGCACATTCTTCGGGTGATTGCGCTTCTCTAAGCGGTAGGTGGTGGTCCTGCCGCCGCGCGAATGCGTGGTCAGCGTGGTCTCCGTCGCCGTCCACGTCCCAGCGTCCGCCGATTGCGAACTCGCCCCGCCATACGGGTTGTAGCTGTCGCTTTCGCCGACGCGGGCGTACGTTCCATTGCCGTTCAGCGTGATACAGCGGCTGGATTGGCTCGCACCCTGGTTCGCCGTGGTCACCGAAATCCAGCACCACTTGTTCACCAGTTCCATGTGGACGCTGCCTTCGCCCGTCTCTTCCTTCGCGCGATTCAGCGTCACCGCGGCCCCGTTCACGGTCAGCGTGAGAACATCGCCGCGCACTTCAAACGGCAGTGTCACTTGTCCCTGCGCCCCGATCAGCGTCAACTGATTGCCGCGGATCTCGTAGCGCCCCGGATTGCCGTCCACCACTCCGGTCCCATCGGCGTTGAAGCGCGCCGAACCCGTAGCGTTGCGCCAACTGCCCACGATGCCGCCGGCGTCTCGCGCACCCGCCGGGGC
>JAPKZC010000095.1:0-4690 GCA_026394025.1 Candidatus Solibacter sp. | reverse complement strand
TCGCCAGCTTGAACCCGCCGCCATCCTGCGTCAGGGTGAACGGATAGGCCTGCCCGCTGACCTCGAAACTGCCCGCCGCAATAGTCCCCGAAGCTTTCATGGCTGCCGGAAACCGCCGCCCTTGAAACGTCAGCATTCCAGCATAGCCAGGGCCGCTCGCCGCCATCTCAAGCGTGACTCCATCTCCCTGAAACGTGCCCACGAACGGATCGGGTTTGGCAAGCGGATTCTGCGCCATCAAGAGAGTGGTCCCCAAACCGAGCAGTAGAGCAATTCTCATTGTCAAATTCTACTCGGAGCGGCCTACGGTTTGCGAGCGCGCTCTTCCGCACCCGCCGGCAGGCTTCATTCCGTCCTCTGTCATTCCCGTCCCGCCGCTTCGATGCGAACGCCCATCAGCGAAAAGCCGAGATCGCGCGCATCGCCCGCGATGGGCCCGGAACTCGCAGTATGAAACGTCATCCGGTCCACTTCGCCGGGTCGCAAAAACTCGCGCCCGGCCAGGAAACTGATGCTCGATTTCCAGATGCCGTCAACCACGCCCAAGCGGCGGCCGTTGATCGAAAGCTCCACCGGACGGTATGGCAGCACCGAACCGGTAACCGTCACGCGGTATTGCGCCGCGCCTGAGTCCCGCTCCAGACTGAAGAACAGGCTGGCGGTGCGTTGGCTCCAGCAGTGGTCGCCCTCGGGAGCGTAGAAGCCCTCCTTCCGGGCAGTCACCTCGTCCGTCTCAATCACCACCGGCAGTTTCAGCGGCTGCCGGCCCAGGTTGAACCAGGCGGTGCTGGTGATCACCACTTTGCGCGGCGTCATCGACGGCCGGCAGACATATTCATAGCCGAACAGGAAGCCCCAGTCGGCGCTGATGCAGAACGCCTGCCGGCGCCGCACCAACTGATTGGCCACGCCGGCAGCGGTAAACCAATCGTCATGCTGGTAGAGAAGCTGGTAGGTATCCTGGGACCGCAGTTCGTCGCTGATCTTCCGGATGGCCGGGGAACCCATGTCCAGATTCCGGAACTCGCCGGCAACCGCCACCATGGAGATAAGAGGGACCGCCCACAACAGCCGCCCCAAACGCCCCAGGCGGGGCTGGCGATTCGCCTGCCAGGCGCTCACCGTACCTGCAATCAAGAACAGTCCAAGCAAGTGAATCGAGTAAATGAAATACCCGTTGAAGCTATACATGGCGCCGGTAATACGATTCGCCCAGTAGAGAAAGAGCACGCCAATCACCGCGCCTTCCGCCAGCACGGTTAGCGCAACCCGCGTGCGGAGCTTTGGAAACCGCCGGACCAGCGCGACGGCCGCGCACAAGCCTGTGGTGAAAATGGCCCAATAGATGGCTACATGGGGAGTGGATGCCGCTTGCGCCAGCAGACCGGAAGCCGGAGCAAACACCCGTTGGTCAGCGTCCTTGGAGAAGGTCAGGAAGCTGAGTAAGTACCGGGCCGAGACCAGTATCCCCCGATCGGGATTCGGGTATCTCCGAAGGTACGCGAGCACATAGTCCAGGTTATTCGGCTTGTGCAGCACTAACTCCAGCACCATCGGCAGAAGAAACACGACGACGATCCCCGCGCTCAGAGCGAGGGCCCCGGCATGTTGCCGGAATACCTGCCGGCCGGCACGCGCGCCGAATGCCCCTATTGCCAGAGCCAGGCAGGCGGCCAGGGACATGATTCCGGCGAACAGGAACTGCACCACGTGCAGATGCACCATCGTCATGGCGCCCAGGGCGAGCAGCGGCAGATGTCCGGCTCTGCCGGCGGCCACGGACGCGCATGCCGAGGCGAAAAAGAGGAATGCGAACAGCGCCACGTACGGCATCCACAACGAAACCAGGGCGCTGTTGGAATGCAGATGGTTCACGGTGTAAATCAGCAGGACCGCCGCGGCCAGCGCCAGCGGACGGAACAGCGTCCCCGAGGAGTGCCGCGCGAAGATTTCGATGGAGCCGAACAGCAACGCCGTGTTCACCAGAACCAGGGTGAGCAGTTGCGCATTCATCGGCGCCGGAACAATCCGCAGGAAATCGTAAAACAGATACTCGCCGGCAGCGAACAGATAGAAAAACACCGGACCCGGATGATGGAATTGCCAGCGCGAATAGTTCCCCAGCATTTCGCGAAACATCTTCGCGTGGTAGACCTGGATCGAGTTGGCGCCGAGATCGCCGTCCTCGATGAAGGGAACGCGGAACCAGTGGCCGTTGATCGCCAGCACGACCGCGGCAAACAACACGGCAGGCAGTAAGGCTCGAACTTGCAGGCGCGTGATGGGCATGGGCGGGACGGCAAAAGTGCCCCGGAACTCAAATAATACTGGATCGCCGTCGCGTGCCGCAACGCAGAGTTGCACCGGCCCAGAAAGCGGTAATGTCTCTCCACAGATCGCCGTACTTATCCCCAAAAGGAGAACTCCGAATGCCTGTGTTTCCGCAAGACCATGGGTGCGCAACGGCGCGACGTGATGCAACTGATCCTCAGGCAGGCGGTCCGCCCGGTGGCCATCGTTGCCGCCGTCGCGGAGGATACCACGACCACCGCGGCGGCTAGCGACCGCACGCCGCACAAGCGGCCGGCCCAGCGCGGCGTGAGGGACAAGTCGAAACCGCTAACCGGGCTCCTGGCGTGGTAGGATCATGGCCTGATGTGGGGCGATCCTGACACCGCGATTGGCGGCAACCGCGACCGTTTTCCTTCCACCCAGGTATCGCTGATCGCTTCCGCGGCCGGCGAGCCGCTAGCGATGGAGCGCGTGGTAGCGCTCTACTGGAAGCCCATCTACAAATTCATCCGCTTCAAATTCCACAAGGACAACGAAGCCGCCAAAGACCTCACCCAGGGCTTCTTCGCCAGCGCCCTGGAGCGCGATTTTTTTCAGCGCTTCGACCCGTCGAAGGCGGGCTTCCGCACCTATCTCCGGTTGGCCGTGGAACGCTTCGCCGCCACCCAGCACGAGGCGGAGAACCGCCAGAAACGCGGCGGCGGGGTGGAGTTCGCGGAACTGGAGGACCACTCGGCGAGCACGGCGTCGCCCGAGGAGATCTTCCTGCAGGAATGGCGACGCCAGTTGTTCGTGCTGGCCATCGAAGACCTGCGCGCCGCTTGCGCCGCCGCCGGCAAGCACACGGAGTGGCTGGTATTCGAAGCGTACGATCTGGCCGAGGGTGAGCGGCCGTCCTATGCCGAACTGGCGCGCCGCCACGGGGTGGCGGAAACCTCCGTGACCAATTACCTGGCGTGGGCGCGCGGCAGGTTGCGCGGCTTCGTGACCGGGCGGCTGCGCGGCGTGACGTCCGGCGAGCGCGAACTGCGCGAGGAGATGCGGCGCCTGTGGACCTGAACGTGGAGCTGAGCGATTCGGTGCTGCAACACCTGCGCGAGGTGGCGGACCTTCCGGACCTTACCGGCACGCGCTACCAGTTGCAGGAAGAGATCGGCCGCGGCGGGCTGGGGGTGGTCTACGCCGCGCGGGACACACAGCTCGACCGGCGCGTGGCCATCAAGGTGATGGATGCCGCGTGGGCCGGCGAAGCGCGGCTGATCGCGCGCCTGGAGCACCCCGGCATCGTGCCAGTGTACGAGTCGGGAACGCTGCCCGACGGCCGCGTGTTCTACGCCATGAAACTGGTGGCCGGGGCGCACGCCGATGGCTACCTGGCGGGCAACCCGCCGCTGGGCGAGCGCCTGCGTGTGGTGCAGCGCGTGGGCGAAGCGCTGGCGTACGCGCACAATTGCGGGGTGCTGCATCGCGATCTCAAACCGCGGAACGTCATGGTGGGCCCGTTCGGCGAGGTCTACGTAATGGATTGGGGCGTGGAAGGGGTGGCCGGGACGCCAGCCTTTCGTGCCCCGGAAACATCGCTCGACCAGCGCTCCGACGTATATGCCTTGGGGGCGCTGCTGGTCTTCATGCTGCCCGCTGACGCGCCGCCGGCGCTCGGGGCGATCGCGGCCAAGGCAATGCGCCGGCAGCCCGAAGAGCGGTACCCGGACGTGGCCGCAGTGCTACGCGAGATCGGGCGATTTCAGGACGGGCTGGCCGTGGAAGCCCATGCGGAATCGCCGTGGCAGCGCGTCCGGCGGTTGGCCAAGCGTAATGAAGTGCTGCTCTGGCTGCTGGCAGCCTACGCCGGGGTGAAATTTCTGCTGTTTTTTGCGCGAAGTTTCTAAAGGATCGCTTCGTGAGGCGGAATAAGAGAGAGAAAAGGAGGTAAGGAACAATGAACAAGATCTTGGTGGGGCTGATTTTCGGCGCCGCACTGGGAGCGCTGGATGGCGCCACGGCATGGTTTACGCCGGACGTCCGCTCCATGATGACGAGCATCATGGTGGGGTCCACGTTCAAAGGAATGGTGGTGGGGCTGCTCAGCGGGTGGTTTGCGCGCAAGGTGAATTCCACTCAATGGGGCATCGTGGTGGGCTCCGTGTTGGGGCTGGCGTTTGCCTTCGCTGTGGCGGCGATGCCATCCGATAACGGCCAGCACTACTATCTGGAAATCATGCTGCCGGGTTTTGTGGTGGGCGCAATCATCGGTTTTTTAACACAAAAGATGGGGACACCCTCCCCGGTGAAACGTAATAGCTACTTTCCGGCGCAAAAATGAGGGTCTAAGTCCCGTGATTTCATAGGGCGGGCAGTCGGCCCCATGCGGGTTCGAACAAGTTCGACCGGTTTCGGC
>JAPKZC010000730.1 GCA_026394025.1 Candidatus Solibacter sp. | reverse complement strand
CCTGGGCGTACTTGAATTCCACGATCGGAACCCGCTGGATGGTTTCCTCGCGCACCCCGAACAGCCCCGTGGCGACCTGGGTGATCATGTGGTCGTCGTAGGGCCGCATGCGTTCCATGAATCCGCCTTCACCCGTGCAGCTGAAGGTATTGAACGCCACCGCGGCCCTCGCTTTCGACAATTGCGTCACGTTGCTGACGGACCCGAACGACATGCCACCGCCATACCAGGGAACGTCCATCTTGATCTTGGGCCGGCCATCGTCGCGCTTGTTCAGCGAGATGCTGGTGTCTATCTGGTCTTCCTTGAGCTTAACGGGCGGCTGCTTGGGGAATTTGAATCGGAGTTTGTCGAAGCCGCCGCCGGAATTGCCGCACTCGTAATTGTAATCATACGCAGTTGGCGGCACTTCGCCGGTCTCGGCCATCTTCCACGTCGCCAGGATCAGGTCCGCCGTCCAGCGAAAATCGCCGAGCGCCCGGTACATGGGATTCTCCCGGATCTGGAGCGCGCCCTTGGGGCAATGAGCCACGCAATATCGTCCGGTCCGTTCGCAGGACGGCCCAATGCAGAGGTGATGATTCGGCTCGCCGAAGTATTTGAACCCGGTTTTGCGCTCGTGGACGCCATAGTCGCAAACCGCCAGGCATTTGCCGCAGCGTTCGCAGTCCAGGCTGCGATGGACGATATACCGGGCAATTTCGTTGCGATAGCGGGACGGGGCGGGTTTGACAACCCGCTTCACATCTTCCTGCGGCACTCGCGTCTTGAGCGTATTTTCAGGCAGAGTTTTCATGGTCTCACTTCCTGGCGCCGAACAGTTTTCCAAAAGTCTCCTCCTCCAGGTTTTCGAAAAACATGGCGCGACCAACGTCGCCACGCAGGCGGCGGGCCTCGCGCATACCCATCGCGCCCATCAGCTCGATCAACTGGTCATGCCACGCCGCGATCAAATTTGTCATTCGGCCCACGGCGTAAGCGCGGTCGATTTTTTCCAGCCGGGCTGGGCACGACATGCCGGGCTCGCAACTTTCACACAGATGACACTCCAGCGCGATCAATAGAGGCAGGTTGGTCGTCACCAGGTCGGCGCCGCAGATGATGGCCTTGGCCATGTGTTCCGGCAGCGCGATGCCACCGCCGGCCATCAGCGTAATTTCATCCCGAACGCCTTTTTCAATGAGCGTCGTGTGAATGAGACGGATCATCTCCTTCAAAAACCGCGGCTTTTGCGCCGTCAGTTCATTGCCGTTGGCATCGGCCACGACGTGAATTACCTCTACATCCTTCCGTCCAGCCAGTTCGATCGCGCGCCCCACGCCCGCCGTGGTCAGTTCCACCCGGAGGGCGACAACGATTTCCGGGTGGATCTTCTTGATTTCCTTGATGCGCTCCGCCACCGCAGGGTTGTCGGCAATTTCCACCAGCCGCGTCTTTCTCGCCCAGGTAAAACGCGAGGTTCTCCAGGTTGGCCACGTCAACTGGACGGTAACGCGAGTCCATGATGGCGATCAAACCGGTACCGGCGGCAGTCTGCTCGATCACCGCGTCCAGCTTCGGCAAGGTGTGAGCCGGCGAACTTAAATCAATAATCAGCGGCAGCGGAATCGAGACCAGCGGCGGCAGGCCGGCGACTGATTTGTTTCCGTTCAGCGCCAGATACGAGGGCTTCCGGCCGAGGTCGACCGAAGTGCTGATGTATTCGCGTCCATGAATGCCGTCGCGGGTGGGACGGACGATTTCCGACATGTCCGTCCACATGGAATCGAACCCAAAGCCGGAGAACGGTCCGCGATAGCCGGCGCCGGAAACCGGGATCTTCGCGGTTTCGGCTTGGAGCCACGTCGTCTTGATGATGTCAGGTTTCCAGTAGCGGTTTCCGAGCTTCTCGTATTCGGGATTGATGGACATGCACAGGAGCCCCTTGGTGCAGTCCTGCACACAGGAAAAGCAGCCCATGCAGTCAAAGAACAGCGCTTCCACGTTGTGGAGATTGTGGATGTATTCCGCTTCCTGTTTGTAGCGGTCATAGACGCACGCCTTTTTGACGCAGTTGTGGCACCGGGCGCAGTCTTCCCGCCAATCCACCACACCGTGTTTGCCGATGCGCGGCCGCCGCGGCGGGACCGGGTGAGTTTTGATGTGATATTTGTCCGGCATAACTCTTCCAGCCAACTACAGTCCGGAGGCGGCACACAGCTCGGGCACGACCGCCTCCCGGCCGCCCGAAAGAATATGTATTCCGCGCAAACCATCCAATCCCTTGAGCTGCTTGATCGTTTCAACGCAGATGGCCAGGCCTTCCTTCCGGCTGTTGTTACCCGATTTCTTTCCGCCGCGCTGTCCAGGGGAAAGACACTCGCCAGAATTGCCGCCTTTTTGGTGAGGCCCTCCTTGCGGGCGGCGTCGAGCCAGCCACTGAAACTCTCCATATCAAATACGGCGTGTGTTTGAATGAACCTCGCGCCGGCTTCGACTTTCTTGTTGATTCTCAGAAGGTTGAGTTCCAGCGGTTTCAGGCATGGATTAGCCGCCGCGCCCACGAGCATCGAAAACGGGCCGTCAATGGCGGACCCGTCAGCCAGCAAGCCCTTTTCGAGCATCCGGTTGGTCAATTCGATAAGCTGGGTGGAATCAATATCAAAGACATTGGCCGATTCCGGACAGCCGATCAGTGTCTGGTGATAACCGGACATGCAGAGCACATTCCTAATTCCCAGACTGGCAGCTCCCAGCAAATCGGACTGAAGCGCGATCCGATTCCGGTCGCGGGTGACCATTTGGAGGACCGGTTCAATGCCCAGTTTAATCGCGGCCACGCAAGCGGCAACCGAGGACAATGCCACGCCATGCGAATTGTCCGCCACATTCACGGCCACCGGTTTGCCGCCCAAGGCTTTGAACGCCGCTTCAACGGTCGTCCCGCCCACAGTGGCGCCGGGCGCGCACTCAGCGGTGACAATAAAGTCTCCCGCTTCGATCTTCTTTGCGAGTTTGCTGTCAACTTTCATGCTGCCTGGCTCTCCTGTTTGTTGGCGGCGCCCCTAGTAGCGTCCGTCGGGGGAAGTTCTCTCACCCGTTCAATGAATTGCTTGATTTCCCCGAGGACTGCTCCGGCATCCTGTTTGCCGCACTCAAAAACGGCCATCCGGCCCGCGGCCAAGCCGATTTCCTCCAGCAGCGCTTCGACGGCCTCGGCGCGTTTGTGTGCCCGCAGGTTGCCTTCGAAGTGGCGGCACTCGTTCTTCTTGCAAGTCACAATTGCCACACCGTCCGCGCCGGTTTCAAAGGCCTTGAGCAAGTAAGGAATATCCACCTTCCCGGAACAGGGCAGGCTGATGGTCTTAATCAAATCCTCCTCGCGTTCGCGGACTAAACCCGAAAACTGG
>JAPKZC010000188.1:660-3756 GCA_026394025.1 Candidatus Solibacter sp. | reverse complement strand
GTGGCGGGCGACCCGGAATGGCGCACGGAGGCGGAGCGCCGCATGAAAGGCCTGCCCATCGCCGCCGGCCACTGGGACCTGCTGGTGAGAGCCGCGGCCAAGGTCAACGTTCCGGCCATCCCGGTACAATAAGGTAGTGCTGCTTTCCATTTCCCCCAAGATCGATCGTCCCAAATGGTTGCGTGCGCCCGCGCCCGGCGGCGAGAACTATCGCGATCTGAAGGGTCTCATTGAGCGCCTGCGCCTGCACACCGTGTGCGAAAGCGCGGCGTGCCCCAACGTGGGCGAGTGCTGGAACCAGCGCACCGCCACCTTCATGATGCTGGGCAACGTGTGCACCCGCCGCTGCGGGTTCTGCGCGGTGCAAAAAGGTGCCCCCCTGCCGGTGGATTACGACGAGCCCGCGCGCATCGCCGAGGCGGTCGCCCTGATGGGGCTGAAGTTCGCCGTGATCACCAGCGTCAACCGGGACGATCGCCCGGATGGCGGCGCGGAGTTGTTCGCCATGGTGATCCGCGCCATCCGCCAGCGTGTTCCGGAGTGCGGCGTCGAGGTGCTGATTCCAGATTTCCAGGGCAATCTACAGGCGGTGGAGACCGTCATGGAGGCGCGCCCGGACGTGCTCAACCACAACACGGAAACCGTGCCGCGGCTCTACCGCCAGGTGCGTCTGGGCGCGCGCTATGAGCGGTCGCTAGAGGTGCTGCAACACGCCCGCCGCATACAGCCGGAGACGCCGACGAAATCCGGCCTGATGCTGGGTCTGGGTGAGACACCGGAGGAGGTGCTCCAGGTGATGCGCGACCTGTGCGCCCATCAGGTGGGCATCCTGACCCTGGGGCAGTACCTGCGGCCTTCGCCGAGGCACTTGCCCATCGTGCGCTACGTGACGCCGGCCGAGTTCGAGGAATTCCGCGTCGCGGGGATCGAAATGGGCTTCGCGCACGTGGAGGCGGGACCGCTGGTACGCAGCTCGTACCACGCGTCGAACGCGGTTGCCGAGGCCCCAATTGTTAAGCTAGGTAAAGGTTTCATCAATCCGTAACAATTCTGGCGGAAATGCGCGTCCCTTCATTTAGGATGAATGGTGTGGCGGACTTTGAAAGCCGGGAAAATCGGGCCTTTGCCTACGAAATCAAGTTTCTGATCCCCGTGGAGCAGGCGCCGGAAGTGCGCGCCATGGCTCGCGCGTGCTTGCAGCCCGACCCCAACACGGCGAGCGGTGCGGGCGACGTATACCGCATCACCAGCTTGTATTACGACACCTACGGTTTCGACGTGTTTCACCGGCGGGGCTCGTTTGGACGCGCGAAGTTCCGTGTGCGCCGCTACGACTCGTCGCCGCGCGTCTTCCTGGAACGGAAACTTCGCAGCCATAGCATCGTAACCAAGCGGCGGACCTTGGTCGATGTGGACGAGCTTTGCCGGCTGCGCGAGTTTGAACCGGATCCGGCCTGGGCCGGATCCTGGTTTCACCGCCGCATGCTGGCCCGCGCCCTGAACCCGGCGTGCCAAATCTCCTACTGCCGCACCGCGCTGGTGTCGGAGAACTCTGCGGGCACGGTCCGCCTGACGCTGGATGAGGACCTGCGGGCGTCGCGGGTCAGCCATCCCGAATACCTGCCGGTGGCCGGCGGCAAGCTGCTCCTAAGGGACCACGCGATTCTCGAAATGAAGTTCCGTATGGCCCTGCCGGCGCTCTTTAAACAAATAATGGAGGAGTTCCGCCTGCGCCAGCGGCCCGTATCCAAGTACAGTCTGGCGGTGACCGGCCTCGGCTGCGCGCCGTCATGCGCTCGGCTGGAGTTGGGATGCATGCAACGCGAGGTCGCCTATGCCTGAACTGTTTTCCGCGCCGTTTGCCAATACCTTGAATGTCACGCCGTGGTTCCTGCTGATTCGCCTGGTGGTGGCCCTGGCGATGGGCGGAGTCGTAGCACTGATCTACCATCGCACCGACACGGGCGGCGATCGCGGCATGTCGTTTCCGACCACACTCGTGCTGTTGTGCGTGCTGGTGGCCATGGTGACTCAGGTGATTGGGGACAACGTGGCGCGCGCCTTCAGCCTGGTGGGCGCGCTCTCCATCGTCCGCTTCCGCACCATGGTGCGCGATACCAAGGACACGGCGTTCGTCATCTTCGCGGTGGTGGTGGGCATGGCGGTGGGCGCGCGCAATCTCTGGCTGGCCGGAATCGGCCTGGCGGTGGTGGGAATCGCCGTGCTGGCCATCTCGTGGTTTAGCAGGGCCAGATCGGAGCCGCCCTTCCTGCTGCGCATTCGGGTGAGCTTGGGTAACGATTTCGATCAACTGCTGGGCGGCGCCTTTGCCGAGCACCTGTTGGGCCGGCGCCTGATGTCGGTGAGCACCGCGAGGTTGGGCGCGGCGCTAAGCGTGGTGTACGAAGCGCGCCTGCGTTCGGGTGTCACCGCTGAAGAGTTGGTGAAGGCGCTGAATCGCATTGAGGGCGTGCAGGATGTGCGCTTCCAGCGCTACGGTTTTGAATTGGATTGAGGTAAGTCATGACGAAACTATTGCTGGTTTTCACAACCGCGTTGGCAGGCGCCACCATCGGCCTGGCCCAGCCCCCGGACTTCGGTCCCGGAGGATTTGGCGGCCGCGGGGGCCGCGGTGGGCCCGGCGGCCCCATGGCGGAGTCGCGCAAACTGCTGGAGAAATTCGACAAGGATGGCGATGGCGTACTCAACGCCGCGGAGCGCAAGACCGCCCGCGAATCCCTGGCGAGCGCCGGTGGCGGTGGCGGCTTCGGCCGGCGTGGTGGTTTCGGCCGCGGCGGCACCATGGCGGCACAGAACGTGGAGCCGGGTCCCAAACTGGCGCCGAATGCCGTCAAGATCTACCGCGACGAGCCGCTCTACGACATGCCGGTGCTGCGCACTCTCTTCCTGGAGTTCGAGGATGCCGATTGGGAACAGGCACTCACGGACTTCTACAAAAGCGATGTGGAAGTGCCCGCCAAGCTCACCGTGGACGGCAAGGTGTACCCCGATGTCGGCGTGCATTTCCGCGGCATGACGTCCTACATGATGGTGCCCAAGGGCAAGAAGCACTCCATCAATCTCTCGATGAATTTT
>JAPKZC010000188.1:0-640 GCA_026394025.1 Candidatus Solibacter sp. | reverse complement strand
CTATCGCACGCTCAACCTGCTCAACTCGAATAGCGATCCCACTTACCTGCGCACGGTGCTCTATCATTACGTCGCGCGCCAGTACATCGCCGCGCCCAAGGCGAACTACGTGCGCCTGGTGATCAACGGAGAGAGCTGGGGCGCCTATGTCAACGTGGAGCAGTTCAATAGCGATTTCACCCAGGCGAACTTCAAGTCCACCAAGGGCGCGCGCTGGAAGGTGCTGGGCAGTCCCGGGGGGAGCGGCGGGCTGGCTTACAAGGGCGAGGACGCGGCCAGCTACAAACGGTCCTTCGAAATCAAGACCAAGGACGACGCGAAATCCTGGGCCGACCTGATCCGCCTATGTAAGGTCCTGAATCAAACGCCCCCGGAGCAACTCGAACAGGCCCTGGCGCCGATGCTCGATATCGATGGCGCCCTACGCTTCCTGGCAGTGGATAAGGTGCTGATCAACAACGATGGCTACTGGGTGCGCAGCAGCGACTACAGCCTGTACGAAGACCCCAATGGCCGCTTTCACGTGATTCCGCAGGACGCCAACGAGACATTCCGCGAAGTGGAAATGATGGGCGGAGGCCGCGGTCGCAATGCCGCCGGCGGTGAGCGCCCCTCGGGCGTCAAGCTGGGTCCGTTTGTG
>JAPKZC010001061.1 GCA_026394025.1 Candidatus Solibacter sp. | reverse complement strand
TCGCCCATACGGCCGCAGTCGATTTTTACCGTCTTCATTCCGCGATCGTGGAGAGAATGCCCGCTCCGGTGTGCTCATAGACACACTGCCTCCAAGCCGGGCGATATATGGAAATTCCGGACTATACTAGCAGAAACATGATAAGACACGCGTCGTGGGTTGTCACCATCGCACTGCTCGTCGCGCGGAGCGCGGCTCCGCAAACCGCGGAAGCCCGGTTGGCCGCCATGAAAGCCGATGCCTCCGGCGAAGTTGCTCGAATGCACGATCGTACGCAGGTAATGGTGGACATGCTGTTCAGCTTCGGCGAACTTGGGTTCCAGGAGTTCGAGACCTCTAAATATCTTTCAGGCATCCTCGAGAAAGAGGGTTTCCGGCTGGAGCGAGGCGTTGCCGGCATCCCGACTGCGTGGGTGGCGACCTGGGGTTCTGGCAAGCCCGTAATCGCACTCGGCTCGGACATCGACTGCGTTCCGCAGGCATCCCAGAAACCGGGTGTGGCTTATCGGGACCCGCTCGTCGAAGGCGCTCCCGGCCACGGCGAAGGCCACAACACCGGCCTGCCTCTCCAGATCTCCGCGGCATTGGCGGTGAAGAAGATAATGGAGCGCGAGCGCCTTCCGGGAACGATCAAGATCTGGCCGGGTGTCGCCGAGGAGCAACTCGCGGGCAAAGCGCACTATGTCCGCGCGGGCTTGTTCAAGGATGTCGATGTGGTGCTGTTTACCCACGTTGCCAGCACGATGAGCGTGTCTTGGGGCACAGCGAACAACAACAGCGGACTGGTGTCGGTGGAATACACGTTTCACGGCCAGAGCGCGCACGCCGGAGGAGCGCCGTGGCGCGGGCGCAGCGCACTGGATGGAGTGGAACTGATGAACGCGGGCTGGAACTACCGGCGCGAACATCTTCGTTTGCAGCAGCGCTCGCACTATGTGATCACGAACGGCGGCGATCAGCCCAACGTGGTTCCTCCGGTCGCGTCGGTCTGGTACTTCTTCCGTGAACTCGATTTTCCGCGCATCAAGGAATTGTGGCAGATCGGCGACGACATGGCGAAAGGCGCGGCGCTGATGACGGGTACTACAGTCAGCTCGAAAGTGCTGGGAGCCGCATGGCCGGTACACGGCAACCGTCCGGTTGCGGAGGCGATGGGCGCGAACATCAAGACCGTGGGTCTGCCACAGTGGTCGGCCGAAGATCAGGCTCTTGCGAAGGCCGTGCAGCGCGAGCTCAAGTCGAACGAGACCGGCCTGGCAACCAAAACGGAAGCGCTACAAGGCCCGTCCACGGGTACTTCGCTCGGCGGAGGATCGGACGACATCGGTGATGTCTCCTGGACGGTTCCGACGGTCGTGCTGCGGTTTCCGTCTAACATTCCGGGGCCTCCGGGGCACAGTTGGTACGACTCCATTGCTTCGGCAACGCCGATCGCGCACAAGGGCGCGACAGCCGGAGCGAAGGTCATTGCTCTCACCGTGCTCGACCTTCTGCTGAAGCCCGATCTGATCATCAGTTCCTGGAACTACTTCCGGACCGTGCAGACGAAAGACGTGAAGTACACGCCACTGCTACGTCCCGAAGACCAGCCCGCCATCTGGCTTAACAAGCGGATCATGAGCGAATACCGCGAGGACATGAAGAAGTACTACTTCAATCCGGCGAAGTATAAGACGTATTTGGAGCAACTCGGCGTCAGTTACCCGACGATTACCAGGCCGTGACTTCCGGACGTCTCCCGGAATCTGCCTGAAGTGCGCAAATAATCCATCGGGCCGCTACTCCGCCTGCTTCTCTTTTCGGCTGCCGCACTGCTCGGTCAGGGCGG
>JAPKZC010000751.1:2308-6784 GCA_026394025.1 Candidatus Solibacter sp. | reverse complement strand
GGTCTAATTCATTGGCGGGAACTGCTTGCAGTTCTCCACTGTCGACCGGAGCCATCTCTCGGATTATGCGCGATCCTCACACGCGGTGGAAATACATCTCGTCGGTCTGAGGCGGAGCCTCGTTAGGAATACCTGGCGGCGCACACCCTCGCGGGGACCCTCGTAAAGCGAATCCTCGGTCACGCCGACAATCTCAATATCCAGCTTTGTCTTGGGACCATCGCCGAAGCCGACGCGGCGGCCGAGGGGGCTCTTGTCCCCGAAGAAGTAGGTGGCGAACTTGCGATTGACAATCGCCACGGTGGGTTTCTTCCCGGCATCGCGCTCGTTGAAATCGCGCCCGGCCAGGAGCGGTACGCCCATGGTCTTCCAATAATCGTTCGACACGGCGTTCATGAATGCCTGTTTGTCTTCGTTGTCCTGAAACTTGTGGCCTTCCACCGACATGGTGGAATCCCACTCGCCGCCGCTCAGCACCGGCACCGTAGCGAAGCCCGCCGATCTTACGCCCGGAGTGCGCGCACGTTGTCGAGCAGTTGCCGGTAGAAGGCCATCAAGCGCGGCACCGGGTAACCGTTCAGCGCCGGGTCCAACTGAAAGGTCACCAGGTTGTCGAGATCCTGGAAGCCGGCATTGGTCTGCTTCAGATTGGCCAAGGTGCGCACGAACAGTCCGGAGCCAACCAGCAGGAGGAAGGAAAACGCCACTTGCGCGGTGACCAGGGTCTTCCGCAGCCGGATCGGGCCGCTGCCGCCGGAGACAGCGCCCACCACGTCCTTAAGCGTGTTCCAGAGGTCCACTTTGAGCGACGCGAACGCCGGGGCGAGGCCGAACAACACGCCGGTTAGCAGGGCGAGAGCGCCGTTGAAGGCCAGGATGCGGAGGTCCGGTTCCGCCCGCAGCATCAGCGTGGCAGTATCTCCAGGGAGGAAATGCAGCAGGCCTCGGATGATTGCCACGGACAAGAACAGGCCGACCACGCCGCCCGCCAACGAGAGCATCAGGCTCTCAATCAACAACTGGCGCAGCAACTGCCAGCGCGACGCGCCCACCGCCAGGCGCACGGCCACTTCCTTCTGCCGCGAGATGGCGCGGGCGATCATCAGATTGGCAACATTGGAGCAAGCAATCAAAAGCACCAGCCCGACCATGCACATCAGCACGGTCAAGGCCGTGGAATAATCGCGGCGCATCGGCGAGTAGCCGTTGGCGGCCGGCTCCATGCGGATCTTTCTCTCCAGGAAGCGTTTCCGGTTGTAGGCAGAGGTGTCCTTCATTTCCGGCATGGCCAACTCTTCGCGCAGAATCTGGCTGAACAGCGGTTGCAGCGACGCCTGAGCGGAATTCAAGGTGAACCCCGGCTTCATGCGGGCGAACATCTGGATCCACTGGCTGCGCCGGTTGCCGAGTTCATCCCAACCCGGCGTCATCAGGGGCTTCATCTGGATGGGGATGCGGATCTGCGGCGAACGTGCCGGGTCTATGCCTGTGAAGCCCTGCGCTGACACGCCCACAACGGTCATGGGGTAGCTGTTCACCAGCAGTTTCTGGCCGATGACTTTCGGGTCTGCCGCGAAGCGCGTTGTCCAATATTCGTAGCTCAGGACGACAGAGGGATGCCCCTTGTAGACGCGATCGTCCTCCTCGGGTGAGAAGACACGACCAATGGCGGGGCGCACGCCAAGGGTCTGGAAGAAGTTGCCGGACACCAGCTCCGCGTCGACGCGCTCGGTCTGCCCGCTGAAGCTGAGGGATACAGCGGTGCCGCTGCGGCGGCAAAACACGCTGGAAAACGCCTCCGCCTTCTTCTGGAAATCCTGGTACATGGGGTAGGACGCCATGCGCGATCCGCGATTGTTTCCCATGTGCGGCCCGCTGGACCAGATCATGACGAGTTGTTCGGGCCGCGTCACGGGTAGCAGCCGCAGCATCAGTTGGTCGATCAGGGTGAAGATGGCGGTGTTGGCGCCGATGCCGAGGGCCAGTGACGCCACGGCGACCAGTGTGAAGAGCGGACTGCGCCGCAGGCTGCGCAGGGCAAACCGGAGGTCAAATACAAATCTGGCCATGGCGTCACAAGTAAGTACGCCGCATGGCCGAAAAAGTTTGCAAAAACTGGCGGAAATCTACCTGGGCCTATTCGACGCCGATCTTCCGGCGCGGTCACTGCTGCTCGACCTCGCGGAGCCGCCCACCCCAAAGAGCTCTTGGCGATTGGAAACCGCTGTATCAGCGCCGCGAGAGATCGCGCACGGCAATATCCTTGAACCGCATATTGCCGTCGCCGCCGGAGTGCAGTTGCAGGGCGATCCCGCCATCGAAGGATTTGGGGGTGGGGTCGGTGAAATCCAGGACCTGGATCCCGTTTATGATGCAGACCATGTGATTGCCTTCCACCTTCACCAGCATGTCGTTCCAATCCGTGGGGCGCATCACGTACTCGAATTCCGGGGACGGCCACGCGATCCAGGCGCGACCGTCGCCATACAGCCCGCCGTTGTGGTGATTCGGCGTGCGGTCGATTTCAAACTGCATGCCCGACGCGACATCCACCGTGCCAGGTTTGAAACGGGTGTGAAAGTAGACTCCGCTGTTGCCGTCGGCCTCGCACTTGAAGCGCAGGGACAGCCAGAAGTCCTTGTAGTCCTTCTCGGTCATGAGGTAACCGTACTGCTTGGTCACCCCTTGCCCGTGGATGACTCCGTCTTCCACGGTCCACTTCTCGGCGCCAACTTTGATCCACCCGGTGAGATCCTTGCCGTTGAACAGCGAGACCCACTGTTCGTTGGGGAGCAGATCGACCTTGCCCCTGGGAGTTTGTGCCAGGAATAACACCGGCAGCGCGAGCATTACAATGATTCTTCGCATCACAACTGGTTCTATCATAAAAGCGATGCCAAAACGAGTGGAAGCCCGCCCTTTCTTTCGTCCCGCCCTCGAAGAACAGCGCTATCTGCCCGAATGCCCGCGCGTAATCGGCGGCTCTCTCCTGTGGATTTCCATCCAGTACGCGCCGGACCGGCCGCGGGGCGGTATCAACGTGCTGGACCTGGCCAGCCGGGAAAACGTCCACCACGCGCTGCCTGGACGTCCCGGGTTCTTCGCCGAGACCGGTGAACCGGGGATCCTGCTGGTCGGCCTGGAACGCCGCCTGGTGCTCTACGATCTGAATCGCGGCGCCGTCACGGCGACGCTGGCCCACCTTCCAGAAGACCCCCGCGTGATTATCAATGACGGCATCGCGATCCCCGGCGGGGCCATCTTCGGCACCAAGCACCTCGGGTTCAGCGAACCGGTGGCCGCGCTCTATCACTACGACCAGGCCACCCGGCAAGTGCGCCAACTGCTCGGTGGACAGACGTGCTCCAACGGTAAGTACCTGCGCGATGGACTGCTGGTGGACATCGACACCCGGCCGGGGACGATCACCGAATACCGCTACGATGGCGTGCTGCACACCTTGCACGCGTTGCGGCTGATCACCCCGCCGCATGCTTTGCCCGCGCTGCCCGACGGTCTGCGGCCCATGCCCGGCGGCAGCAGCGTAATCGTGGCATTCTACAACCCGGCCCACGTTGCCGACGGCGTCGCGCAGGAGATCCGCCTCTCCGATGGCGCGGTGCTCACGGAGTGGATTCTCCCCGGGTCGCCGCGCGTCACCTGCCCCGAACTGGGCGAACTGGATGGCGTGCCGTGCGTGTTCTTCACCACGGCGACAGAGGGCATGCCGGAAGAGACGCGCGCCATCGCGCCGCAAGCGGGAACCATCTTCGTGGCCAAGCTGAATCCACCGGAAGGAAACTCATGAACTTGAACAGACGAGACTTTATGGTGGCGCCGGCCGCCCTCATCGCCACGGACTTACTGGGCGCCGATCCGGCTGTTCCCTGGCAGCGGAAAATCCGCCGGCTCGGCCAGACCAATATGACCGAGCACGATCCCGCCGTGCTCGACGTCGCGCAATGGGCGGACTACTGGGCCAGCCTGAAGATCGACGCCGTCATGGTCAGCGTCACCGGCATTCTTGCGTTTTACCAGACCAAAGTGCCGTATCATCGGAAAGGCAAGTTCCTGGGCAGCCGGGATTTCTTCGGCGAATGCTGCGCGGCCGCCAAGAAGCGCGGCATGCACGTCATCGCCCGCATGAGTCCGGACCTCAATTGGGAAGACGCCGTGCAGGCCCATCCGGAGTGGTTCCAGCGCGACGGGCAAGCCAATGCCGTGCACCACACCGAGGATCCCCGGCTGTTCCGCACGTGCATGTTCACCACCTACATGACCGATTACATGCCGGCCATCATGCGGGAGATCAACTCTCTCTACGACGTGGACGGCCTGTTTACCAACGCGTGGCCGCCTCTGGGGTCGCTGCCGGTGTGCCACTGTGAACAGTGCAAGAACCTGCCACCGGCGGGCACCGTGGCCTACTGGGACAAATTCAACGAGCGCACCACCTACTTGTGGAAGCTCTACGAT
>JAPKZC010000751.1:0-2288 GCA_026394025.1 Candidatus Solibacter sp. | reverse complement strand
TGTGGAAGCTCTACGATTCCATCGCCAAGGAGAAGAAGCCGTCGAACTTCTATTTCGCCAATCTCGGCGGCGGAATCCGCAGCACGGCGGACCTGGTGAAACTCGGCGATCTCTGCGAGTGGTTCCAATGCGACAACCAGGGCCGCGGCGGAGACGATACGCCCATCTGGGGATGCGCGCTGCAAGGCCGCGTCTGCAACGCCGTGCAGAAAGGCAAGATGTCCACCAACGTGACCGCGGCGTGGTCCACCGGCACGCCCCGCTGGCGCAACGTTTACAAGTCGCCGCAGGAAGAGCAGATGTGGTTCGACGAAACCCTGGCCTCGGGCATGGTCCCCTACCACCACATCATCGGCGGCGAGAACGGCATGGGCGAAGATCGCCGCTGGCTGGAGCCGGCGCGCAAGTATTTCGATTGGATGGCCAGGCACGACGCCCATTTCGTCAACAAGGGGACAATCGCGAATATCGGCGTGGTGATGGGCCAGCGCACCCACCTGTTCTACAGGACGCCGCGCGGCGCTCTCATGCGGGAGTACATGGACGGCATGTATTACGCCCTGCTCGAGGGCCGCTTCCTCTTCGATTTCGTGCATGAAGACAAGCTCGGGCCAGAGGACCTTGCGAAATATTCCGCCCTGCTCTTGCCCAACACCGCCCTCCTCAGCGACCAACAGTGCCTGCAATTGCGCGCCGACGTGGACGCCGGGGGCTCGCTGCTTGCCACGTTTGAGACCAGCATGTACAACGTGCGCAACGAACGCCGCGGCGATTTCGGTCTGGCCGACGTCTTCGGCATTAAGAAGGCCGGCGAAATCACCGGCACGCTGGGAAACGCTTACCTTGCCCGCATCGAAAAGTCGCATGAGATCCTCACCGGCTTTACCGGCACCAACTGGATTCCCGGTGCGGAAAATCGCATCCCCGTGGCCCCCGTGGACGACCCGATTCTGACCGTCGTGCCCGGCTTCGTGGCTTACCCTCCGGAACTGTCCTATCCGCTCCAGGCGCGGACCAACGAACCGGCAATCGTGGTGCGGCAGAAGAGCAAGAGCCGCCTGGTCTACTTCCCGGGCGACATCGAGCGCACCATGTTTCGCAGCGGCCATACCGATTTGGCGCGCTTGCTGCAAAACGCCATCCGGTGGGTCGCCGGCCCCGCGCAGCCGGTCACTATTGAGGGCGACGGCGTAATCGAAACCTTCGCTTGGGAGACGCAAGCCGGCTTTGCCGTGCACGTCCTCAATTACACCAACCCCGCCATGCACCGCGGATGGATCCGCAAATTCTATCCCATCGGCGGCCAGAAAGTCAGCATGTCGCTCCCCAAGGGAAAGCGCGTGACCCGCGTGGAACTGTTACGGGCCGAAAAGAACATCCCGTTCACCGGAGGCTCCGGCACAATCGAGTTCACTATCCCCAGCGTCCTCGACTACGAAGTGGCGGCGCTCCATTCGGCCTAGCGCGGCGCCGCTTTACTTGCGCGGCGTCGCGTAAACACAGCTCGCGTTATCGCGGTGCACGTAATACGTCTTGTAGTTCGACGCCTTCGGATCCATGCAGCCCGAGAGATTCAGAAGCTCCACCTTGCGGAATTCGGTTGGGTGGCTCTCGCCCTGGAGCGCGATGTAGCCCTCGCCCAGCGGCGTGCCGTCCTTCTTCACCGCCGGGTCGAAGTTGCTGACATTGCCGCCGCCAATCTGGGGGTTGGTGTACTCCAGCACCGTCTTCCCGTCTACCATGTGGCGTATGCGCTCCGACCCGAGCACCTCGGCTTCCACGCGGACCCACTGATCGCCGCGATAGGTCTGCGACGTGGAGTTGAGGCAGTGCGATTTCACCATCTCCCCGTTGCGGAATACCTCGGTGCCCGGCGTGCATACATTGGCGGTGGAGCGCTCACCGGTGGCGCCGCCGCCAAGCAGTTGCACTTCCAGCGAGATGGGAAAGTCCTGATCCTTGCCCATGGCTTCCGGCGCCTGGCAGTGCACCATGATGCCGTTATTGCGCAGCGCCCACGCCGCTCCGCCATTGGCCTGCTCGCCGACGAAACGGTATTCCACTGCCACGATGTAGTGCGAGAATCTGGTGCGATAGAAGATATGCCCAAACCTGTTGGCGAACTCCGGGTATTGGTCGTAGGCGGCTTTGAGTAGGCCATTCTCCACGCGGAACGTGTTCCCATAGTTCTCGCCGAGCGGATACCCGGCGATCTTCATCACCCACCCATCCAGGTTCTTTCCGTTGAACGCCTGAATCCAGTCCTTGCGGTTGGGGTCGCTCTGGCC
>JAPKZC010000765.1 GCA_026394025.1 Candidatus Solibacter sp. | reverse complement strand
ACCAGGCGGTGCAGGTGGGGCGCGATGCGTTGGCCGCTTCCCAGCAACTGCTGGAGAACAACCGCAAGCAAGTGGAAGTCGGCACCCTGGCACAGATTGAGGTGGTGCGCGCCGAGGCCGAGATCGCTTCCCGGGAACAGACGCTTGTGGTCAGCCAGACGCGCGCACTACAGCAGGAGACCATCCTCAAGACCGCACTGAGCCGCACCGGCGTGTCGAGTCCGGCGATTGCCGCGGCGCACATCATCACCACGGACCGGATTCAGGTTCCCGCCGTCGAACCGGTGACCCCCATACAGGATATGACCGCCATGGCGATTGCGGCGCGCTCCGAACTGGCGCAGAGCCGGATCCAACTCGCCAACCAGCAGTTGACGATGCGGGGATCGAGAAACGCCCTACTGCCCTCCCTGGATGTGGTGGCCAACCTGAGCAACGGCGCCCTGGCCGGCGACCCGAACCCGCTGCCCGCGCCCCTCGGCACGGCGCATTCCAACACCGCGTTCTTCATCGGCGGCTACGGCACGGTGCTGGCGCAGTTGTTCGCCCGCAATTTTCCCAACTACTCGATCGGCTTCAACCTCAACGTCTCGATTCGCAACCGCGCGGCGCAGGCGCAGGTAGCCTCCGACCAACTCACCTTCCGGCAGCAGCAACTCGCGCTGCAACGCCTGGAGAACCAGGTGAGGGTGGACGTGCAGAACGCCATGATCGGCGTCTCGCAAGCGCGCGCCCAGTATCTGTCGGCGCAGAAGGCTCAGGTCCTTCAGTTGCAGACCCTGGACGCCGAGACGAAGAAGCTCTCCCTGGGTGCGTCCACTATCTATAACCAAATACTGGCGGAGCGCGATGTGGTGACGGCGCAGTCGAACATGGTGGCCGCGGAAGCCACCTACGCGAGGGCCAAAGTGGAACTCGACCGCGCCACCGGACAGATTCTCTACAACCACAACGTATCTCTGGATGATGCCGTCAAAGGCGTGGTGGCGCGCCCGCCCAGCGCCATCCCGGACACGCCCGCTCCGCGCCAGCAGCAATAATACGCGCGTTACCGCGATACGAAGTTGACACACTATGCCAAGTTTGCATACACGAGCTGGCGCGCTGGACAATCCGCTGCTGACCTAAGGCGCAGTTTTTCAACGACATGCTTGTTTGGCGCGGCAATTGCTACCTGAAGAGCGTGACTAAATCCCAACAGGCCTTCGGAGAGACGATTGACCCCCGATTCCAACATCTCGCCTACGAGTCACCTCGCATAAAAGCCTTCTAGATGTCCTCGACACCCTCACAATCGTCTCTTCCAGGCCTGAGCCTTTCACGAGCGTTTTCCGATTGAAGAATGAGGCTGGAGGCGCACCGCTCCAGCCGCGCGCAGGTTAGCCCTTTCCCGCGACCGCCTTGATGTGACACTTGGAGGTGCAGTTGCCCTTGGTCTCGAAAGCTTTGGTGGCAGGAGCCGCAGGAGGTCTTGGCCGTCTCGGCGGCCTTGTGCATGGCGGCCTTCCAGTTGAGCGGCGCCTTCGCATCCTGCGGCCACTGCGCCGGATGGCAGGTCTTGCATTCGTTCTTCTCTCGCTTGGCGTGTGCCGTGTGATCGTAGGTGACGTTGCCGTTCTTGGCAGCCAATACGAGTGTGGTGGGCGCCTTTTTATCCTGCGCCACGATGGACGTCAACGCGATCATGGTGAACAGCAGGGAATAGGCTAGTGCATTTCGCATGACGGCCATTATAAGAGGTAGCTGTGGCAAATGCCACCCCCCAAGGACTTCTGTCACGCGGAGCGGTGGACAAGCGCCGGAGTTGGCGGCGGCGTTGCCCAAAAAGCCGGCAATCGATCCGCTGATGACCAGCCTCGGGGGAGGGCCATCAAGCAGTAGTCCCCGGAACCAGGACGGGAACCACCGGACCAACCAACGAGGATCTTGGCCTGGCCCTCGTGGAGGCAACGATCCACTGGCATCTCACATTCAGGACGCCGCCAATTATCTCTTCGTCCCGATCCTGAAAAACAATAACGTGAGGTGGGAGAGCGATGGGCGGCGGGCCGCTCCCCGCCGCGTATCGCCCTCGCGTTTCTCGCCCGCGAAGTCCCCCGCTGGTCTCAGGAGAACCGCTGCGACTCCTGCCACAACAACGGCGACGCGGCGCGCGCACTGTATCTGGCACGCGAGCGCGGCTATCAGGTCCACGCGGCAGCGCTGGCGGACACTACGGGGTGGTTACTGATACAGGCGCCGGTACATTTCGGCGTTTCTCAGAACCGCCTGCACGTAATCCCGGGTTTCGGTGAACGGGATGGACTCCACAAACTCGGCGGGTTCCCGGTAGGCGCCCCACGCCATCCATTCCACCACCCGGTGCGGACCGGCATTGTACGCAGCCAGCGTCTGCTCCACTTTGCCGCCTTGCCGATCCAGCATGGAGCGCAGAATCGAGCTGCCGATTTTCAGGTTCGCCGCCGGCTGATAGAGCACGCGCGTGGTCACTTTCGACACTCCCGCCTGGCGCGCAAACTGCCTTCCGGTGGCCGGACGAATCTGTGTAAGCCCGTATGCCCTGGCGCCCGAAACCGCTTGGGGATTGAACTCCGACTCCTGGCGGATCAAGCCCGCCAAGAGGTAAGGATCCAGGTCGCGCTGCTGCGCGTTGCGCAGCACGTCCGCGCGGTAGGGCAGCGGGAACAGGAGTTCCCAGAACTTGCGCGGCGCAGCCGGCACCGGCAAGCTCATGTACTCCGGACTGGTGCTCTTCATGATGCGCATGGCCTGGTGCGGCGCGTCGGCAGAATCGGCAAGTTCCATGGCCAGCAGCGCCGGCTGCCCGTCCGTGCGTATTCCAAAGCGCAGTTCGGCATCCGCCAGATCGCTCAACCCGGCCGCCCGCAGCAGGCGCGACCGCTCGATGCGCGTCTGGGTGGCAGCGGCGGCGGCGGCGGCCACGGGACCTGGCGCCGAGACGGGGATTCCGGCCACGAACTGCGCGATCTCGCCGGTGATGGCCGTCGCCGGGGCTGGCGAGGCCGCTGTTTTCAGGCGCTCCCGGGCGAGCATGGCGTAGTAATGATTCTCAAACGCGTTGGCCAGCCTCTGGTAGCAGGCGCGCGCTCCGGCAAGATCGCCCGAGCGTTCGAAATACCGGCCGAGAAAATACAGCGCGGACCCCGCCGTCGAGTGCCCCGGGTACTGCCGCAGGTGCTCCCGCAGCAGGCGGAACGCGTCCGCCTGGCCGTGAAGGTAGGCGTGGAACGTGACTTTCCAGTGACTCAGCGCCGCCGGCGGCGCACCTGGGAAATCCTGGTAGACCGCCTGATACAGCGGCACGTAATCCTCCGCCTGGTTCAAGAGCAGGAAGCGGTTGGCCGCGGAGGTGAGCGCCTTCAGCCGCCAGGGCGATTGCTTGTAGCGCGCCGCCAGTTGCCGCACCGCCGACATCATGTACTCGTCGTCGTTACGCCGCCGGGCACACTCGGCAAGATAGTAGAGGCGCTCCGCCGCAGCTTCCGGATCGGCCACCTGGAGCCCCCGCAGATACGGCCATGCCAGGGCGGTTTTCCCGGCCAGGAAGTCCGCCGCTGCCATGCGTACCAGCGCCTGTTCGCGCTCCGCTCCGCCGGTCTGCGCCGCGGTCGCCTGGTACGCCTTCCTGGCCTGCGCATACTCCTTGGCTTCCATCAGGCGGCCGGCGCGATGCAGCATTTGCGCGGCCCCCGGCGGCGGATAGTCGCGGCCCATGGCGTCCTGCAGGGTGAGCATCCCGGCGGCGGCGCGCAATGCGGCTGCGCCGGTCAGATAGTTGTAGTAGACGCGCTGGTAAAACTCGGCGGCGTGCGCCAGATCATTGGCCGCCTGGTAACAATCGGCCAGGATGACGTCGCCTTCGGGCTGCGGCAACTCGTCATAGTGCTCGCGCAGCAAGCGCACTGCGCCGGCCGCGGACGACCCTTTGAGTGCCCGCGCTTCCACCAGCCAGCTCTTGCCGGTAAGCGGGGAATTGCGGCGCACCGCGGCGAGGTCCGCCGCCGTGACCTCGAAATCGTTGGATTCCACGCGCGCCAGGGCCAGATAGTAGGCCGTATAATCGTCGATCGGCGCCAGTTTCCCGAGCAGCGGCTTCAGCCCCGCGATGGCGGCGGCCCAGTTCTTGTGTTCGTACGCTGCAATCCCCAGCGCCAGATTGGCCAGCGCGGCGTCCTTCGGATGCCCGGCAATATACGAAGCGACGGCGCTGCGCCGCACCGGGCTGGGCGATTCGCGATAGGCGCGCACCAGCATGGCGAGAGCGCCGGTGGTGGGAGCCGCGCCCAGGCTGCTATACGAGAGGGCCAGGATAAGTGCTGCCGAACAGGTCCGGATCGTCATTGGCTAAGGTTCGAGTAAGTTCCAGGTGGAGATAATCTACCATGCTGGGGCAAGCCGCGAAGATCTGAGCGCGAAAGACCTGCCGAGCATCGTCGATGGGTTGGCGGAGCGCCTCGTAGAGATCGCGCCGGCTGCGGCCCACCAGCACCACATCGGCATGAAACAGGCGCATCTCCGCCGCCTGAACGCGCGCAAAACGCTGCGCCCGCAGATGGATTTGCTGTTCGGCGAGGGGAAGTTCCTGCCACGCGGCTGCCGGCTTGACTTGGACTGGCGGCGGACCCGCCGCACTGGCAATGCCGACCAACTGCGGCGGGGGAACGGGAATCGCGCTCCACACGGCGGAAGCTACCTGCGCCAGCAGTTCCAGCGCCGCTACCTGCGCCGGGCCCCAGCAGTAGACGAGCGCGGCCACGCGTTCGCGAGCCGCCACCGGAAAAATGAAAACCCGTGAATCGGGGGTGTGCGCCAGCAGTTCGACAAGCGGCGCGGACACCTCACCCGGGAGCGCCGCCGCAATCAGGGGATCCAGCGATTGCGCAGCGGCAGCCAGGGCGGGCGCGTCGCCGAGGGGAATGTGGATGCGGTCGCTGATGGCGGTAGCCTCGTCCACGCGAAACAGAATGGCTCCGCCGGCCAACCGGGCGGCGGCATCCGCCAGAGTGGCGCAGAGTTCGGCAGGGTCCGGCGCGATGCGCAAGCGGCGGACGGCCTGGTTGAGTTGCTCCGCCTGTTCCAGCCGCGCGTGATCGCACGCACCCTCGAAGAGGACTTCGAGTTCTGTGGAAATCTCAGCTATGCGGTGTTCGAGAAGCTGACGCGGGCCGGACGGCATTGCTAAATCTATTTTAGCAGGCGCGGCAGGGCAGGCTTGGGATTGTGGCGTGGGGAGGGGACGACGTCACCGCCTACTGCACGGCCAGGGTGGCGCCGGGCGGGCTGGTGTAGTTGCCGACGGAGATCTGAATGGGAACGGCGGGACCGCCGATCAGTTCCTTGGGAAGCAGAATGTTGATTTGCAGCGCGCCGTTGACCAGGCCGGGAGCCGACCCCGCGTATAGCACCTGGGCGGGGAGTTTGCCGACGCGCGCGAACACGGGAGCGCGCGGCGCCACCAGGTGCGAACCCATGATTTGCCCGTCGGGCACGGACTCCGTCCACGGACCGCCGCCCGTGGCATAGAGTTGGACCACGGTGTTGGGTTCGGCCGGGCGCGACGGGGAGTTGACGGAGTAATCCTGATTGAGGGCGGCGATCTGGCCTTTGCCGCTGGCATTGGCGGTGAACAGGGCTGGTGCGCTATCGGCAGCGCTAATCGACAGCCCGCCGCTCTGCACACCGTTGTACTCCGTGCGAACCACGGTGGTGGTTTTGCCGGTGACGGCGAAGGGGACCACGGCACTGACCTGTGTGGCCGAGGTGTAGACCATGGGGGCGGGCACGCCGTCGAAAAGCACGCGCGTGCCGGCGAGCGTGGAGGCGATGTTGCCGTTGGCATCAAACTGCGCGGTGGTGAGCGATGCCGGCCCCAGGTTGGTACCGAAGATGGTGACGATCTCGCCCGGCGTGACGACGAATCCGGTGCTGTCGAACTGCGGGTTGCCAATGAAACTGGCGGCGTTGAGCACGCTGAAGGAAAGCGGCGCGCCGAAATACGCCGTGACGTCGTGCTGGTCGTCCATGATGAGGGATTGCTCC
>JAPKZC010000195.1:4138-13006 GCA_026394025.1 Candidatus Solibacter sp. | reverse complement strand
CTGGCCGGTCCACGTCTGGCCGCCGTTGAGGGAGACGTTGGCGCCGCCGTCATTGCTCTGCACCATGCGCAGCGGGTTGGCGGGGTCGATCCACAAATCGTGGTTGTCGCCGTGCGGCGTGGGCACGGTGCGATAAGTCTTGCCGCCATCGGTGGAGCGGAAGAAGGCGGTATTGAGCACGTACACTGTGTCTTTCGCCTTCGGGTCGGCGTAGATGCGCGAGTAGTAGAAGGCGCGCTGGCGGAGGCGCCGGTCTTCGCTGAGCAGCTTCCAGGTGGCGCCCGCGTCGTCGGAAACGAACACGCCGCCGTTCTGGTTTTCCACGATGGCATACACGCGATTGCCATCGGCGCCGGACACCGCCACGCCGATTTTGCCGATGATGCCTTGCGGCATGCCGGGATTGCGAGTGATCTCGGTCCAGTGGTCGCCGCCGTCGGTGGATTTGAAGAGGCCGCTGCCGGGTCCGCCGCTGGAGAGGCTCCACGGCGTGCGATTGGCGTCCCAGATGGCGGCGAAGAGGACGTTGGGATTTTTGGGGTCAAGGCACAGGTCCACGGCACCGGAGCGATCGTTACGGAAGAGGATTTTGGTCCAGGTCTGCCCGCCGTCTTTGGATCGGAAGACGCCGCGCTCGGCGTTTGGGCCGTAGGGGTGGCCGAGCGCCGCTACGTAGACCACGTCGGGGTTGGCGGGATGCACGCGGATGCGCGAAACGATCTGGGTATCGCCGAGGCCCATGTGCTTCCAGGTCTTGCCGGCGTCGATGGATTTGTATACGCCGTCGCCCTGCATGATGTTGCCGCGCAGCGCGGTTTCGCCCATGCCGATATAGACCACGTCGGGGTTCGATTCCGAGACGGCCACGGCGCCCACGGAGGAACTCTTCAACTGGCCGTCCGTCACCGGACGCCAAGTCAGGCCGCCATCGGCAGTCTTCCAGAGACCGCCGCCGGTGGCGCCGAAGTAGTATTCCAGCGGCCGGCTGGGGCTCCCGGCCGACGCGATGGACCGGCCGCCGCGGGGCGGTCCGATGCTGCGCCATGTGAGCGAACTGAAGACGGCCGGATCAAAGGCCGGGGCGGCGAACAAGATCGCGGCGGCGCCGCAAGCCAGCAGGGCAGATCCACTTTTCCGCATGCCGGGAATTATACCCCGACTGCCGAGCCATGGAGGAGCCACCGCGGGGCCGGATCCGCCGCTTGACGGGCGCTGAACGGATCCCGAATTTCCCCGAAACCCTCCCATCACGCCGCCTGCCGGGCACGCGCCTTGCTAAACTCCTGTTATGAAAGGTAATCCTAAAGTTATCGCAGCTCTCAATGCGGCCCTCAAGGAGGAATTGACGGCCATCAACCAATACTTCCTGCACGCGGAAATGTGTGAGGCCTGGAAATTCCCGCGTCTCAGCAAGTTCATCAAGAAGCAGTCCATCGATGAAATGAAGCATGCCGAAAAGCTGATCGAGCGCATCCTTTTCTTCGATGCGACGCCGACCCTGACGGATCCGATGCAGCTCACTATCGGCAAGAACGTCAAGGAGCAGTTGGAGAGCGATCTCAAGTTGGAGATTGGCGCCGTGGCGATGTACAACGAATTCGTCAAGCTGTGCAGGGACGAGGGCGACAACGCTTCCAGGGAATTGTTCGAGCGGTTGCTGGTGGACGCGGAGGAGCACGTGGACTGGCTGGAGGCGCAGGTCTACCAGATTCAGGAAATCGGCTACGAGCGTTACCTCTCGCAGCAAATTCGCGACTAAACGCAGGGCATACGGCCGCTACCAGTTCTTCTCCCAGACACGGGCGATGGGGTAGCGGCCGGCATCGCCGGTTTCGTATTTCGATTGCTGGAACCACCACTGCAAGCGGGCCCGTGTGTCGGCGGCGAATTGCGCATCGGCGGCCAGCTTCGCCTCGAATTGTTTGCGCAGTTCGGGGTTATCGGCCATCATGCGGCGCGCGATGGGCTCGGAAAGATATTCGCCGACTCCGCCGCCGAAACCGGTTTCGAACACGGAGTTCATGAGGCCCCATCGCGCCAGCGAATCCGGCGCCTGCGGTTCCAGCATGGCCAGCGCCAGGCGTCCGCGGTGTTGTTTCAGCGGCACCCAATACGACCCGGCCGGGATGGACATTTTCTCCTTCACCGGCCGGGCCTCGAAGCTCACGGCGACGTGCCCTTCGTTCGAACTGGCAGCGAACTTGATGTTGGCGAAGCGATAGGTTTCGAATTCCCGCTCCAGGGCGCTGCGGGTTTTCTCCATCTCGATGCCGTGCAACTTGAGCAGGTCCACGACGGCGGTCCACGCGGCGGGCACCAGGTAACCGAGGGGCATCTGGACTTCGGTGACGGTATCGATCTGGTCGTGGATGGCGGTATTCAAATCGTCGGGTTCGGCGAGGTAGCGATTCACGGTTCCGCCGGTGACTTCGCTCTTGAACGGGCCGTTCTTGAGGGCGCGATATACCAGCGGGCGGCTCTTTTCGCTGACCTTGCCCGCCAGGTACACGGCGGGCGCGCCGCGATCTCCCGCGCGCGCGGACAAGAGGCGATCGGCCTCGCGCACCGCCTGGCGCAGGCCATCGGGATCAAGCAGGATGGTCTCGATGGTGTGCCGCATGATGTCGTAATGCGCCCAGGCGCGGGTTTTGGCGGCCTTCAGGCTGTGGGTCTCCACCAATAGCGAGGGACGATTTTGCACGGCGCTATAAAGGTGGGAGTAGCGCGGCGAGAAAACCTCCATGAAGAATTCGCGCTTGCCGGCGGCATTGCGCAGACCGCCGTAAGGCGCCACCACGTGTCCGTCGGCCGCCATGCGTTTGTCGAGTTCGGGCACGAACCGCTGGCGCACCCAAGCGCCCGCGGGTTCGGCGATATCCTGATTGCGGGCCATGTCCCAGGTGACGTCGTACTGAAAATCGCTGCCGTCGGTGACGTGGTTATCGATGTGGAAGTCGGGGTTCCAGGTGTTGAAGATCTTGAGCCAGGCGCGCATCTCCGGCGTGTCGGCCTTGATGTAATCGCGGTTCAGGTTCATGCGCTGCGCATTGGCGCGCAGGCCGGTGGATTTCGGCCCGTTCTGGCTGGGCCGGTGGTACGGGCTGAAGTACTCATGCCCGTCCACGTTGAACACCGGGATGATGACGAAGATCATATGATCCAGCCAGGCGGCAAATTTCTTGCCGACCACCATGTCACGCACCAGCATGAGCGCCGGGTCTTTGCCCTCGATCTCGCCCGAGTGAATGCCGCTCTGGATGAGCATCACCACCTTGCCGGTCCTGGCCGCCGCTTTGGGCGTGAAGGCGCGATCCCTGGACACCACCAGGGCGATCATACTGCGCCCTTCCGGCGTGACGCCGATCTCCAGCACCTTGACGAAGCGCGAGGCGCGCTCCAGGCGGCGCGAGATCTCGACTGCCTCGGCGTAAGGCGCGGTTTGGTTCCAATCGGACTTCTCGCCGGTAGTCAACAACTCGGGCGGCGACGCCTTGGTGCTGGCGGCGAGCGACGCGGCGGCCCTGGCGGCGGCAGGCTCATAGGCGGAATGGGGCGCAATCGGATCCTGCGCCCAGGCGAATGGGGCCAAGGCAACTGCGAGGGTGAGAAGACGAGGCATGAGACGTATGTTAACGCGGAACCACACCGTACTTCCGCAAGATCTCCGTCGTTCTGCCGATGGGCAGCGCCTGCACCGTGTGGCCGTTCCCGGTAGTGGTGGCGGCTTGGAGCAGCGAATTATAGATTGCCTCCTCGGTGGCTTCGATGACGGCGACGAAGAGCGGCGAGCATTCCTCATTGGACAGCAGGTTCACGGGGTTCCGCGAGGTGGAGAACGCAATGGCGTCCCCGTGCGCGCGAGGCCGAACATGGTGCGCGCCGCCATGCGGCGCAGATTGCGCGCGTCCACGGGGGCGTCCGTCGCCACCACCATGAGAATAGATCCATCGCCCGAGTTGGGTCCGCGCGCCGCCAGTTCGCGGCCCAGCGGGGCGCCGCCCATTTGCAGCGTACCGCCGAAATTCGATTGCACCAACACGCCCACGGTGTACGCCCCCGCCCGGCGCGACGCGGTGCCGATTCCGCCCTTGAAGCCGAAGGCCACCGTGCCCGTGCCGGCGCCGACCGCACCCTCCTCCACCGGGCCCGCGTGCGCGCCGGCGATGGCCGCCAGCACCTCGGCGCGTCCGACGTGACGCCCGCGGATATCGTTCAGGTAGCCATCGTTGGTCTCGCCAACCAGCGGATTGACCGAGCGCACCTGCTCGTTGCCGGGCAGCGCCAGCGTGTAATCCAGGATGGCGTCGGCCACACGCGGCACGTTGAGCGTACCGGTGAGGGCGATAGGCGTTTCGATTTCGCCGAGTTCCTCCACTTGCGTGGATCCGGCGAGTTTGCCGAACGCGTTACCGATGAATACCGCTCCCGGCACTTTGTCGCGGAAGAGATTGCCGGCGTGCGGGAGGATCACGGTGACGCCGGTGCGCACGTTGTCGCCGCGCACCAATGTGGTGTGGCCCACGCGCACGCCCGCGACATCGGTGACGGCGTCCAGGGGGCCGCGCGGCAGGGCGCCGCTGGCCATGCCAATCTCCGGCGCGCGCGGACGCCGCGCCGGTTCCTGCGCTGCCGCCGCCAGCGCCAGCAATAAGTACACTGTGATTCGTGGTCGCATCGGAACTGGCGGCTATGATAACTCAATACCTGGTCGCCGTTTGTGCTGAAGGGCACTCTGGAGCGGTGCGTGCCCCGTTAAACGCGAAGGAGCAATCATGAACTGGGATCAAATCGAAGGCAAGTGGAAACAGATGAAGGGCGGGGTCAAGAAGCAGTGGGGCAAACTCACCGACGACGACCTGGAATTCATGGCCGGGAGCATGGACCAGTTCGTGGGCCGCCTGCAGGAGCGCTACGGCGTCGCGAAGGAAGTGGCGCAAAAGCAGGCGGACGAGTGGTTCCAAGCCCAGGCCGAACCGAAGGCTACCGCCCATCGCTAGGGCGGCGAAGCGGTCGCGACAGTGGGCAGGCGAAAGCGCCTGCCCACACGTGGGACGGACGCTTTCGTCCGATAGCCCATGGGTAACCAGAGTAGCCGGTCCTGTTCGGGTAGAATGAGGTTCGGGGAGGACCGCACCATGAAATTCTTGACCGTTGCCGCGCTTTGGAGCGCCGGCATCGCGACTGCATTCGCCGCGCCCGGCACTGTCCATCTGTTGCAGAAGCCGGCGATGAACAAGACCGAGATCGTATTCACCTACTCGGGCGATCTATGGCACGTCAGCCGCGAGGGCGGTGTAGCCGCACGGCTGACATCGGGGCCCGGCTTCGAGAGCGATGCCGCGTTTTCGCCCGACGGCAAGACCCTGGCCTTCACCGGCGAGTACGATGGCAACGTGGACGTCTTCACGGTCGCGGCATCCGGCGGCGTTCCGAAGCGTCTGACGTATCACCCCGATGCCGACCGCGCGGTGGGCTGGACTGCCGACGGCGCGCGCATTCTTTTCCGTTCCAACCGGCTCAGTCAATCGCGGTACACGCAACTTTACACAGTGGCTGTTGAGGGCGGGCTACCCGAAGTGCTGCCGCTGCCGATGGGCTGCATGGGGGCCTATTCGCCCGACGGCAAACGGATGCTCTACGCGCCGCTGGACGGCGGGCAGTTCGCGCCCGGGTTCACCAACTTCGTTGCGTGGAAACGCTATCGCGGCGGCTCGGCAAGTTACCTGTGGACGGTGAATTTTGCCGACCTGAGCACGGTCAAGGTGCCGCGCACCGATTCCAACGATATCTACCCGATGTGGATCGGCGAGAAGACGTACTTTCTCTCGGACCGCAACGGCCCGATGACGCTCTTCAGCTACGATCCACAATCGAGGAGGGTCACCGAACTGATTAAGAATACCGGCAAGGACATTATGTCGGCCAGCGCCGCCGGGGGCAGCATCGTTTACGAGCAGTTCGGGCAGGTACATGTTTACGACATCGCGAGCGGCAAGGAACACGGCGTCAAGATCGAGATTGCGGCCGACCTCACCGAAGTGCGTCCTCATTTTCAGAACGTGTCGCGCGAATTGCGCAACGCCGCCATTTCGCCCACCGGCATGCGCGCTGTGTTCGAAGCCCACGGCGAGGTGCTTACGGTCCCCGCCGAGAAGGGCGAGGTGCGCAATGTCACCAATACGCCCGGCGTCATGGAGCGCACTCCGGCGTGGTCGCCGGACGGGAAGACCATCGCCTACTTCTCAGATGAATCCGGCGAATACGCCCTGCACATCAAACCGCAGAATGGGGCGGGGGAGACGAAGAAGATCGCCCTGGCCGGCAACTCGGCGTTCTATTTCGACCCCAAGTGGTCGCCGGACAGCAAGGCCATCGCGTTCACCGACAACATGTGCAACCTGTGGATGGCGGAGATCGCGGGCGGCAAAGTCACCAAGGTGGATACCGACCACATCTACACTCTCAACCGCGGGTTCAACTGGTCCGGCGATTCGAAGTGGATTGCGTTCGAGAGATTCCTTCCCAATCGCCTGCGGGCCATCTCAGTTTATTCGGTGGAGAGCGGCAAGAGCGTGCAGATCACCGATGGCATGAGCGATGCGAAGCAGCCCGTGTTCGACCGCGACGGGCAGTATCTGTATTTCATGGCGAGCACCAATTACGGACCGACCACAAGCGGGCTGGATATGAGCAGCGACGAGCACGAGGTGACGAGCAGCATCTACCTGGCGGTGCTGCCCAACAACATCGCGTCGCCACTGGCGCCGGAGAGCGATGAGGAAGGCGTGCCGGGCCCAAAGGGCACCCCGGCAGCGGAGGGCGGACGCGGCGGCAGGGCAGACAACGGGGCGGCGGGTGCGGCGGGTGCAGCGGCGCCGGCGGCGGAGACACCGCCCAAGCCGGTGCGCATCGATTTCGACAAGTTGCAGCAGCGCATCGTCGCCCTACCGTTTCCGGCGCGCGCTTACGTGGGGATTGAAGCCGGACGTCCCGGCATACTCTTTGTAATGGAGCCGGGGGCGGGCGGCGGTGGCGGGCGCGGCGGCGCGGGCGGCGGCGCCACGCTGACTCGCTTCGACCTCAAGACGCGGAAGAGCGACAAACTTGCCGACGGGGTGGCTTCGTTCGACCTTTCCGCCAACGGCGACAAGATGCTGCTGCGCATGGGCGGCGCTGGCGGCGCTGGCGGCGGGAGGGGTGCGGCGCCAGCGGTTCCGTCCTACGTCATCGTGCCCTCGGCTACTCCCGTGAAGGCGGGCGAGGGCGCGTTGCGGCTGGCCAATATCGAGGTCAACGTGGACCCCATCGCCGAGTGGAGGCAGATGTACCACGAGGTATGGCGGATTCAGCGCAGCTACTTCTACGACCCCAATCTTCACGGCGTGAACACAGCCGATTCGGAGAAGGAATACGAGAAGTACCTCGACTCGCTCTCTTCGCGCGCCGACCTGAACTATATTTTCAACGACATGTTGAGCGAGATGACGAGCGGCCACCTGCGCGGCGGCGGCGGCAATATTCCGCTGGCCAGGACCATCCCTGGCGGCCTGCTGGGGGCGGACTACGAGATCGCCAACGGGCGTTACCGTTTCAAGAAAATCTACGCTGGGGAGAGTTGGAACCCGCAATTACTGGCGCCGCTGGTGCAACCCGGCTTGAACGTCAATGAGGGCGACTACCTGCTGGCGGTGAACGGCCAGGAGCTGGCGGGCAAGGACGATGTGTCACGCCTGCTGGAGAATAGCGCCGGCAAATCGACGGTGCTCAAGATAGGCGCCGACCCATCTGGCGCTAACGCGCGCGAGATCACGGTGGTGCCGATTGCGAGCGAGCTTCAGTTGCGCCATCAGGAATGGATTGCGGCCAACCGACGCAAGGTGGATCAGCTTTCCGGTGGCAAGCTGGCCTACGTCTACCTGCCGGATACGGGGCAGGGCGGACTGACCAGTTTCAATCGCTATTACTTCGCGCAGTCCGACAAGCAGGGCGCGGTGATCGACGAGCGCTTCAACGGGGGCGGGCAAGTGGCGGACTACATCATCGAGGCCATGCGCCGCCAGTTGATGGGTTTCTGGAGCCCGCGTTACGGCGCCATCTACCGCACGCCGGCGGCCTCCATCCTGGGGCCCAAGGTGATGATTGTCAATGAAATCGCGGGTTCTGGCGGCGACGCCATGCCGTGGATGTTCCGCTACACCAAGATCGGTCCGCTGGTAGGCAAACGCACCTGGGGCGGGCTGATCGGCGTCTCGCAATATCCGGCGCTGATGGATGGCGGCAACGTGACGGCACCCAATTTTGGATTCTTCAGCCCAGAGGGCCAATGGGACGTGGAGAATCACGGTGTGGCGCCGGACGTGGAAGTGGAGATGGACCCGAAGAGCGTGGGCGAAGGCCACGACCCGCAACTGGAGCGCGCAGTGGCGATGGCGCTGCAATTGTTGGAGAAGAATCCGCCGCCCACGCCGAAGCGTCCCGAGTTCCCGAACTATCAGCGTCCGGTGAAGCCCGCGACAGGCGCGGGTCCGGGCGGGCGTTAGACAGAGCGCGCGAACGGCGGCGCGCGGCGGTATGCTTGGGCGAGAGGTGAATCGTGTATTGTCCGCAATGCAGGTGCGAGTACCGCGAAGGTTTCACCGAATGCTCAGACTGCCACGTTCCGCTGTTAGCCGGGACGGCTCCGGAGGAGCCGGCTACGCTGTTCGACCCTAACCTCGATCTGGTCGTCGTACTGGAGACAAACGACCCCGTCCAGCTAGCCTTCGCGAAGGGATCACTGGAGCAGGCGAACATTCCGTACTTCATCCTGGGCCAGATCACCCTGCTGATACAGGACCTGGACCCGTTCCTCAACAAGTGGGTCCGCGT
>JAPKZC010000195.1:0-4079 GCA_026394025.1 Candidatus Solibacter sp. | reverse complement strand
AGGGACTCCGGAGGAAGGCGGCGCGGAGCCCGGCGGAAAGGCCTGAGGGCGGGACCGCCCCGCCACGCCGCGAATTACAATGTCTGTGGAGGCGCTGGTGGACCGTCGCGATTTTTTCAACCAACTTGGATTCGGCACTTATTCGTTAGTGGTGCTCGCCGGCGAAGCGGACGCGCAAAACAGAGCACCGGCGCCATCGGATTTCGACAAGATCGCGCCGCGGGACGCCGGATTCGCGGCGGCGGAGCGGCACATGCGAGAGGTCCGGTTGGAGACCGATATCCTGGTGGCCGGCGGCGGTTTGGCGGGCGTGTGCGCGGCGATTGCGGCAGCGCGGCACGGCGCGCGCGTGGTGCTGGTGCAGGATCGCTCGCGGCTGGGCGGCAATTCCTCGAGCGAGGTCAAGATGCACGTGGTGGGCGCCAACCAGCATAACGGGCGCCCGGGATGGCGGGAGAGCGGACTGATCGAAGAACTGCGGCTGGCCGACGCGGTGAACAATCCGCAGCGCTGTTGGGAACTCTGGGATCTGCTGCTGTATGACAAAGTGGTGAGCGAACCCAACATCACGCTGCTGCTGGAGACCACGGTGTTTTCGGCGAGCGTGAAGGACGGACGCATCAGCGAGGTGGCCGCGCGCTGCGACAAGAGCGAGCATCTGTACCGTATACGCGCCGGGTTGTTCTGCGATTGCACGGGCGATTCGCGGCTGGGCCTGGAAGCCGGCGCGGACATGCGCACGGGGCGCGAAGGGCGCGCGGAGTTCGGCGAATCGCTGGCGCCGGAAACGCCGGAGAATCGCACGCTGGGTTCCAGCATTCTGTTTACGTCGCGCCTGCATCACAACCCGATGCCGTTCACGGCGCCGGTGTGGGCGCGGAAAATCACCAAGGCGCAACTGAAGCACCGGCCGATCACGAGCTGGGAGTACGGCTACTGGTGGATCGAGTGGGGCGGCGATCGCGAAGTCATCGCGGACAACGAACGCATTCGCTTCGAACTGCTGGCCATCGTGATGGGGGTGTGGGATTACATACAGCAAGCACTGGGCGATGGACTGGCTGGGGATGATGCCCGGCAAGCGCGGCAGCCGCCGCCTGGTGGGGGACTACCTGCTCAAGCAGCGGGACTTGATGGAGGGCAGTTTTCCGGACGCGGTGGCGATTGGCGGCTGGTCCATGGACGGCCATCCGCCGGAGGGCTTCGACCGGCCCGACCTGCCGCCCAACACGGTGCTGGCTCCGCCGGAGGTTTACGACATTCCGCTGCGGTCGCTGTACAGCCGCAACATTTCCAATCTGCTGATGGCCGGGCGCAACATCAGCGCCAGCTACGTGGCGTTTACTTCAGCGCGTGTGATGGCGACTTGCGCGGTGATTGGGCAGGCCGTTGGCACCGCCGCCGCGCAGTGTGTGGAGGGACGACTGCTGCCGCGCGAGCTGGCGCGCGACGCCCGGCAGATCGCGAAATTGCGCCAGACGCTGCTGCGCGACGACCAGACCATCAAAGGGCTGACCAATCAGGATCCACTGGACCTTGCGCGCACCGCGAAGGTGAGCGCATCCGCCGAATCCGGCGCCGCCAAGGCGGCACTGCTGCTGGACGGACACGTGCGCGATATCCCGGATAAACGCGGCGACCCGGCGGAAGTGCATCACTGGGCGGCGCCGGTGGGCGAGGGCCGCCCCGCCTGGGTCGAACTTCGTTGGGAGCGCCCGCAGCGCATCCGCGAGGTGCAGATCACTTTCGACAGCGGGTTCAAAAGGCAGCTCACGCTGTCCTCGCAGGAATCGCAGAACGTCAACCTGCTGCGGGCAGCGCAACCGGAGACGGTGAAGGATTACACGCTGGTTGCGCGCACCGCGGATGGCAAGGAGCGGACGCTCGCCACGGTGAAGAATAATTTCCAGCGGCTCAACCGGCACCGGTTCGAAGCGGCGGAAGTGCAGTCGGTGCGTATCGAGGCGCTGGCCACCAACGGAGACGCTCTGGCGCGCATCTTTGAGATCCGCTGTTACGCGTAGAGGCGTGCCCCGCGGGCCAACTTGCATGGAGAGACTAATTCTGATACCAAGAGGAGCATTATGAAAATTCCACGTAGAGATCTACTAACGGGCGCTGCGGCGGCCTTCACTACCTCGCTGTTCACGGGGAGGGTACGGGGCGCCAACGACCGGGTTGCGGTCGGCTTCATCGGACTGGGCGCCATGGGCTCCGGCAATCTGGGGTACGCGATGAAGGTTCCCGAAGCGCAACCGGCGGCGCTTTGCGACGTGTACCAGCCCCACCTGGAGCGCGCCGAGGCGGCCGCCAGGAAAGGCGGATACACGATAAAGGGTGTCAAGGATTTCCGCGACATCCTGGCGGATAAATCGATTGACGCGGTCTGTATCTCCACGCCCGACCACTGGCACGCGTACATGACGGTGGAAGCCTGCAAGGCGGGCAAGGATGTCTACGTGGAGAAACCCGCCTGCGTGTACGTGGATGAAGGCGAGAAGATGGTGCAAGCGGCGCGCAAGTACAAGCGGGTGGTGCAGGCCGGGACCATGCAGCGGTCGGGCGGCTACTTCCGCAAGGCCGCCGAAATCGTGCAGAGCGGCGCGTTGGGTGAAGTCACGATGTGCCATGCGTTCCAGGCGGGCGTAGCAAAGCGCGAAGGCTACGGCAATCCGCCGGACAGCGCACCGCCGGCCGGACTTGACTGGGAGATGTGGCTGGGACCCGCGCCCAAGGTGCCGTTCAACGCCAACCGTTGGGGCGTCGAGAAGGCAACGTTCCCCACCTTCCGTTACTTCTGGGATTACGCGGGCGGCGCCATGACCGATTGGGGCGTCCACCTCATCGACCCGATTCACCAGTGCTTCGGCGACCCCATGCCGCTGGCGGTCACCGCCATGGGGAGCAAATACTACGTGCAGGACAATGTGGAAACGCCGGATACCATGGAGGCCCTGTTCCAATACCCGAAGTTCCTGGCTACCTATGAGAGCCGCACAACCAGTCCGCTGCCGCTGTTCAATACCGGCAACGCTACCGCGATTCATGGCACGGAAGGCAGCATTCTGCTGAACCGTAGCGGATGCACGGTAATTCCCGCGGGTAAGACGAGCAAGCTCACCGCCGTTACGTATGAGAAGGACGCGGAAATGGGCCAGATGAATGTGCCGCACTGGAAGAATTTCCTGGAGTGCATCAAGAGCCGTCAGAAACCGACCAGCGAGATCGAGACCTGCGTCCGGTCTTCCACCGCGTGCATTCTGGCGAACCTTTCGATGCGGCACGGCGTGCGCCTGGATTGGGACGAGAAGAACTGGACGGTGAAACAGGAGCAGGTGCGGCAGTACTTGAAGTCGCACTATCGCGCCCCCTGGAAGTTGGAAGTGTAGGGCGTCAGGGGGCCTGATAAGTGGCGATCCACCAGGTGTTGCCGAACCCGTCTTTCACGCCGGCGGTGCGCTCGTTGTAGGGCTTATCTTCCGGGGGCGCGATTTCCTGCGCGCCCATTTCGAGGGCGCGGCCGTAGGCGGCGTCCACGTCGGGCACGTAGACATAGACCGAAGCGGGGGCCGCACTCGCGGGGGGCGGATCGCCGACTTCGCGGATCACGACCGAATCGCCAATGGCGGCCTCGATATGGAAACAGCGGGAGCTGAAGGCGAAACGCTCGAGTTCCAGGGCGCCGAATACCTGTTGGACGAACTCGATCAGGTCGAGGTGGCCATAGAGATAGGGGCGAACGGTTCCCACGCCGTGGCGAACATAAGTGGCGCCGGCGGTGGCGGCATCCGCCAACGCTTCGTCGGAAATCTGCGCGTCCAGGATTTCGCGCGCATCTTCCCGGGTGGAGAGCGGCACCAGCAGCGCTAGTCCAGCGGCTCCCAGGTGCGCGCGGATGCCGGCGGCGCGGAGTAACTCGCGTGCCAGTCTGGCCTCCTCCTGAGAGTCATAGGTGGCGGCGACGGCGAACTCTTCGGTTTCCGCAGGCGGCTCCGGCGCGCGAGGCGCCATGGGTACGGGTGCGGCGACCTTCAGTTTCCGGCGGGCCAGTTCTTCGTCGTAGCACGCCCGCGCCATCT
>JAPKZC010000111.1 GCA_026394025.1 Candidatus Solibacter sp. | reverse complement strand
GCGCAGTGTATCGGGGCTGATGACTGAAACAGCCGGGCGCGTGGAAGATGCCAACCACAATCTGGAAGAGATGGTCCAATCCATGAAAGAAATCAACGGCTCCAGCGAGAAGATCTCCAAGATCATTCGCGTAATCGACGAAATCGCGTTTCAGACCAACATCCTGGCACTGAATGCGGCGGTGGAAGCCGCCAGGGCCGGAGAAGCCGGGATGGGCTTCGCCGTGGTCGCCGACGAAGTACGCAATCTGGCGCATCGCAGCGCCCAAGCCGCCAAGGATACGGCGGACCTGATTGAGGAATCGATTGCTAAATCCAATGAGGGCAACAAGAAGCTGCAACTAGTGGCCGATTCCATCCAACAGGTCACGGGCAGCGCGACCCAGGTGAAGGTGCTGGTGGACGAAGTCGATGTGGGCAGCCAGGAGCAATTGCGCGGCATCGAACAGATTGCGACGGCGGTGACCCAGATGGAGGCGCGCAGCGCGGCCAGCGCCGAGGAAAGCGCGGCCGCCAGCGAGGAACTGGCCGCGCAAGCGCGGACTCTGTTGGACATCGTGGAGCGGGTGCGCAAGCTGGTGGGCGGCAAAGGCGCGGCCTCGCCGCGGGAGAACGAGATCAGGCGCGTTCCAGCGCCGCCAGCGCCCGCTCGATCCCACTCGGCGGACCTCTCGGCTTTCGGCCACTCGTTGCACAAGGCCGATCGCGCAAGGGTGGTTGCACCGGCAACACAGGCTAGCGCGCCGCCCGGCCGAGGCCGGCCTCGACAACAACGACCCGCGCATCTCCCCGGCGATGAAGTACCTGTACCTCGCCATCACCATGGGGATGCCCCACGCGAACTTCACCCCGAGCCTCTCCAACATCCCCGCGCTGGAGAAGATCTCGGCCGCGGCGGCGCGTGAGCATGCCGACTCGGTGGTCAGCGCCGCCAGTGTGTTGGGCGAAGCGCTCCGAGCCCTGGCACAGTCCGCTTCGGTCGACCCCTTGACGGTCTCCTCCGTGTTGCAGGAAGGGGTGGCAAACCTGCAGAAGGCTCTGGAATCGCCCGCACGGGAAGCTCCCTCGCAAGACGTGTCGATTGCCCAGGACCCGGAGCTGATGTCGGACTTCATCGTCGAAAGCCGCGAGCACCTGGTCAACATCGAGTCTCAGGTCCTTACGCTGGAACGCGAGCCCTTCGATAGCGAGGCCTTGAACTCGGTTTTCCGGGGTTTCCACACCATCAAGGGCCTGGCCGGTTTCCTGGAGTTGTGGGAAGTCCAGAAACTCGCCCACGAAGTGGAAACCGTACTGGACCGGGCCCGCAACTCCCAGTGGACGATCAACTCCGCGGGCATCGACGTCATCCTGGCGAGCGCCGATTATCTGCGCCGCTGGCTGGTCCACATGGAAGCGGTGCTGCATCATAACGCGTCCGAGGCGCCGGCGCGCGACGAGGTCCTGCTCTCCAGGATCGCGCGTCTCAGTTCGGAACCGGAAGCGCCCGAATCCGGAGGGATTGCCGCCCTGGCGGCTGCGGTGTCCGTCCCCGTCCCCGTCGCGGCGCCCCCACCCAAGGAAGAGCCTGCCGCAAACCCGCTGGCACCGCCCGCCCCGGCTGCCGGGGAGACCGGCGAAAAAGCCAACGAGCCGGTAGCGAATCCGGCTGCGGCGGCGTCCGCACCGGCGGCGAGCCGACGGCAGGAGACCACGGCGGTCAAAGTGGACACCGCCAAGCTGGATTACCTGGTCGATATGGCCGGTGAAATGGTGATCGGCGAGTCGCTGGTACGCCACGATCCGGAGTTGGCAGCTCTCAAGAACCCTGTCCTCCACCGCAAGATCGCCCACCTGACACGCATCACGGCGGAGTTGCAGAAGACAGCCGCCAATTCGGCAAACAGGTGGAGATGGAGACCCAGGGCGACGAGATCGAGCTTGATCGCACCATCGTCGAGGAGTTGGGCGACCCGTTGATGCACATGGTGCGCAACGCGCTTGACCATGGCATCGATTCCCCGGCCGAACGCCAGGCAGCCGGCAAACCAGCGGCGGCGCGACTGCTCCTCAAGGCGAATCACCAGTCGGGCCAGGTAGTCATAGAGATCACCGACGACGGCCGCGGCCTGAATCGCACAAAAATCATCGAGAAGGCCGTGCAAAAGGGCCTGATTGAATCGGCGGACGGTCTCAGCGACAGCGAGATCTACAATCTGATCTTCCAGCCCGGTTTCAGCACCGCGGCGCAGGTAACCAATGTCTCCGGCCGCGGTGTCGGCATGGACGTAGTACGCCGCCACATCGAGAAGCTGCGCGGCCGCATCGAGATCCGCTCCACGGTGGGACAGGGCGCTACCTTTCTATTGAAACTGCCACTCACGCTGGCCATTATCGACGGCCTGGTGGTGGGGGTCGGGCAAGAGCGCTACATCGTGCCGATCTTTGCGGTACGGGAGATGTTCCGGCCCACGGCCGAAACCATCTGGACCGTGCAGCAGCGCGCCGAGATGGCCCTGGTACGCGGGTCGTTGTTGCCGGTGGTGCGGCTTTACCGGATCTTCCACGTGCAACCGAAGAGCGAAGATCCGCTGGCCGGCGTGCTGGTGGTCGCCGAAGTCGAAGGACAGCGCTTCTGCGTCCTGGTGGATGAGCTGATCGGCAAGCAGGAGGTGGTCATCAAGACCCTGGGCGAGACCTTCAAGAACGTGACCGGCGTGGCCGGCGGCGCCATCCTGGGCGACGGCCGCGTCGGACTCATCCTGGATCTCGACCGGCTCTCCAAGGTGAGAGACTGATGGCGCGCCAAGCGGATACGGCGGAAATCGATGCGGTGCGGCCGCTGGCCCCCCGGGAGTTCGAGCAGATCCGGCAACTGGCCTACCGCACGTTCGGACTTGACCTTAAGGCGGGCAAGGAGGAACTGGTTTCGGCACGGCTGCGGAAGCTGGTGAAGGGCGGCGGCCACCACTCCTTCCAGGATTACTACCGGAGTATCGTGGGGGACCGTACCGGCGAGTCGCTGCTCGCCATGATCGACGCCCTGGCCACCAATCACACTTCTTTCATGCGCGAGCCGGACCACTTCCAGTTCCTGCGCGATCAGGTAATCCCAGCGATGGGCGCGCGTGACCCGATCGAGGTGTGGAGCGCGGCGTGCTCCACCGGCGAGGAGGTATGGACCCTGGCCATGCTGCTCAACGAAGCCCTGCCGCACCGTAAGGTCCGCATCACCGCCAGCGACATTTCGAACAAGGCGTTGAGCTTCGCACAGCGCGCGGTCTACCCGGTGGAACGCTGTCGCGGTGTGTCCGCCGCCTGGCTCTCCCGCTACTTTGCGGCGGATGGACGGCCGCCGGTGAGTTATCAGATTGCACCCGCGGTTCGGGCCCAAGCGGCATTCCGCCGCCTCAACCTGATCGAATCCTACTCCTGGCCGCATCCGTTCCCGATCATTTTCTGCCGCAACGTGATGATCTACTTTGACAGCCAGACGCAGGAGCGGGTGATCGCGGGCCTGAGCCAGCACCTGGAACCAGGCGGCTACCTGTTTGTGGGGCATGCGGAGAGCCTGACCCGCGTGTCGCATTCGCTCGAATACGTGAAGCCAGCCATTTACCGCAAGCCGGGAAAGAAAGAGTCCAAGTGGAGCAAATAACCGTGGGCATGGCGGATTGCAGGGTCGGCAACGTTGCAGGGCAGGTGTTGGCGACCTACGCGCTGGGAAGCTGCATTGGGCTCTCGGTCTACGACTCAACAGCAGCGGTGGGCGGAATGCTGCACTACATGCTTCCCGATTCGGGCATCGATCCGGCGCGCAGCCGGGAAAACCCCTACATGTTCGCCGATACCGGTATTCCCAAACTGCTGGAACAGGTCTGCGGGCAGGGCGCATCCAGGCGCCGTTTGGTGGCACATGCGGCCGGAGGCGCCTCGATCATGGACCCCAAAGCGGTTTTCGACATCGGCAAGCGGAACTATCTCGCCTTGCGCAAGATCCTGTGGAAAGCCGGCATCCTGCTGTCCGGCGAGGCAGTAGGTGGCGGCAAGCCGCGCACGGTTCGGCTGGAGATCGGCAGCGGCCGGCTCTGGCTGCAGGAAGGTGGCGGCCAGAAGGAACTGGTCCCCTCATTCCCCAGGAAAGGAGTAAACACATGGCCTACCGGGTCCTGATCACCGATGATTCCCCGGCGATGCGGTCGTTTGTACGCCGCGTCATAGAGCTTTCCGGATTCGAACTCTCGGCATGTTTTGAAGCGGGTGATGGCGCGGAAGCGCTGGCGGTTCTGAAAAACGAGTGGGTCGATGCGATCCTGACCGATATCAATATGCCAGGTGTGGACGGGGAGGAACTCTTGCGCCGCCTGGCAGCCGACGAATTGCTGCGCGGCATCCCGACGATCGTGATTTCGACCGACGCCACGGAGAACCGCATCGCGCGGCTGATGGCGCTGGGCGCGCGCGGTTACGTGACCAAGCCCTTCCGCCCGGAAACCCTGCGCGCGGAACTGGAGCGCAGTTTGGGGGTCCCTGGTGATTGACACAACGATTCGAACGGCACTGTCCAGCGCCGTGGCCGACGTTCTGGAGAGCATGTTTTTTCTGGAAGGCCTGAGCGAAGCCGCGGAACCGCCGCCGGATGCCGAGACGGTCACGGTTCACCTGACCTTCACCGGCAATCCGCCGGGTTGCTTCCAGATGCGCCTGGCGTGCCCGGCGGCCCTCACCATCGCCGCCGACTTTCTGGGGGAAGATGCCGAATCGCTCACCGCGCAGCAGAGCACCGACGTTACGCTCGAACTCGCCAACATGATTTGCGGGGCGGTGCTCAGCCGGACCGAGAGCAGCGCCAGTTTCCGTCTCGACACGCCGCAGATCGTGCCCCAAGGTACCGGCCAACACGTGCCGGATGAGAAGACCCGTTACACGGTCGAAACCGGCAGCGGCACGCTGACGGTGGCGATCCAGATGGAAACACCGATATGCTTGCCAACCGAAAGATACGCGTCCTAATCGTTGACGATTCGGCAATTGTCCGCAGAATCCTCACCGAGGCCCTGTCTGGCGAGAGCGACATAGAGGTGGTCGGCACGGCGCCGGATCCCTACGTCGCGCGCGACAAGATCCTCGCGCTACGCCCCGACGTGCTCACTCTGGACATCGAAATGCCTCGCATGGATGGCCTGACGTTTTTGAAGAAGCTGATGCAGTTCCACCCGCTGCCCGCGATCGTCATCAGCAGCCTCGCGCAGCCTTCGTGCCACGCCGCTATCCAGGCCCTGGAATTCGGCGCCGTCGAAGTTCTGGCCAAACCCGGCGGTCCGTATTCGGTGGGAGAACTACGCCATGACCTTGTCCACAAGGTTCGCGCCGCCGCTTCGGCACGGGTCCGCCGGCCGGAACCGACGAGCGCCCCGTGCGAGGCCAAACCACCTCTACCACAGGCCCGCCTGGCGGCGCCCGCGCTGCCGCTCGGAACCGTGCTGGCGATTGGCGCCTCCACCGGCGGCACCGAGGCCATCGCCAACGTGCTGAAGCGGCTTCCCCAATCCTGTCCCGGGATCGTGATCACGCAGCACATCCCCGCGCAATTCTCCCGCGCCTTTGCCAAACGCCTGAACGATTTCTGCGCCATGGACGTAAAGGAAGCAGAAGACGGCGACACGTTGCGCAGCGGCCTCGCCCTGGTCGCCCCCGGCGATTTTCATATGCTGTTGCGCCACAGCGGCGGCCGCTTTTACGTCAGCGTCAAGACCGGCCCCCGGGTGTGCTACCAGCGCCCGTCGGTCGACGTGCTCTTCTCTTCCGTCGCCGAGGCCGCCGGCGCCAACGCGGTGGGCGTACTGCTCACCGGGATGGGCAACGATGGCGCCCAGGGCCTGCTGAAAATGCGCCGTGCCGGCGCCCGGACCATCGCACAGAATGAGGCCACATGCGTGGTTTACGGCATGCCCCGCGAAGCGGTCGAACTGGGCGCCGCCGCAGAGATTCTCCCGCTCCCAGCCATCGCCGAAGCCATGCTAGCCGCCCGCGGCCGGCGTGATCATTCCGCCGATCGGCCCGGCGTTGTGGCAAGCCAAAGTTGACGATTCGGTGTCCTGGAGGCTACAGTAGAAGAGTTCGCCTGCATCCGGCCAGTAAGTCCCCATCGTCTAGCCTGGCCTAGGACACCGCCCTTTCACGGCGATAACAGGGGTTCGAATCCCCTTGGGGACGCCATCTCTTTGAATCTACACCTCGATGATGCAATCGAGGTGTCGCCGTATGCGGCTCCGCAGCTCGCCTTCGGCCGCTTCGGCGCAAGGTCGGGGATCGTCAGATCCACCGGCATCGCCAGATCCACAGGCCCCGCCAGCATTTCTTGCCACGTCTGGCCACTGTAGTGCACCTCACTCTTCAGATCCGGGTTGAAGGGATTATTCGGCGAATTGTCAGTGTACGCCACGCACTCGAACACTGATTCTCCGGCAGCTCCAGGGAGCCCATCAACTGCCGGTTGGAATCGTATCCGGCACGGTCAGCAGGGTCTCCGTCTCACCTGTCGGATGGGTCGCCCGATAGTCGAACGCCTTGCCCCTGACGGCATGTGCCAAACTGGCGGCGTGGGTGGATGGCGGGGCGAGGGAGGGCGACAGGCCCGCACGATAGCGAGGAACGCCCCAATTGCCGCGCTTTATGATTTCCACCGGCTCGGCGTAGAATAAGGGATGGCCGATAGTTCAGACGAGTTTTACCGCATTCAAAAGCTCCCCCCTTACGTATTCGCCGTGATCAATGAGATGCGCGCCAAGGCGCGCGCCGCGCAGATCGACGTGATCGATCTCGGCATGGGGAACCCGGACGGCGCCACGCCGCGCATCATCGTCAACAAGCTGATCGAAGCCGCACGCAACGCGCGCAATCATCGCTACTCGCAGTCTCGCGGCATCCCCAAACTGCGTGAGGAGATTACGCGCCGCTACCAGGCCAATTACGGCGTGACGCTCGACCCCGACAAGGAAGCCATCGTCACCATCGGCGCCAAGGACGCCCTCGCGCACCTTCTCTTCGCCACCGTCGGGCCCGGCGACATCGTGGTCTCGCCCAACCCCGCGTATCCGATTCACCAGTACGGCGTGCTGATGGCCGAAGGGCAGGCCTGCATGCTTCCCATGCCCGATGCCGCCACGTTTCTCAACGGGCTGGAAGACGTCTACCGCACGTCCAAGGTCAAGCCCAAAATGCTGCTGATCTCTTTCCCGCACAACCCCACCACTACCTGTGTGGACCTGGATTTTCTGGCCGAGATCGTGCGTCTGGCGCGCCACCACGGCACTCTCATCGTGCACGATTTCGCCTACGCCGACCTGGGCTTTGACGGCTATAAGCCGCCCAGTATTCTGCAGGTCGAGGGCGCCAAGGATGTGGCCGTGGAGATTTTCTCGCTGTCCAAGAGCTATAACATGGCCGGATGGCGAGTAGGCTTCTGTCTGGGCAACCCGAAAATGATTGCCGCCCTGGCGCGCATCAAGAGCTACCTGGACTACGGCGTCTTCCAGCCCGTTCAGATCGCGAGCATCATCGCCTTGCGCGAGTGCGAAGAGGACACCAAGAAGATCTGCGCCGTCTACCAGAAGCGGCGCGACGTCCTGGTGACGGGTCTGAAGCGCGCCGGCTGGCCGGTGGAAAGTCCGCGCGGCTCGATGTTTTTGTGGGCTGCGATCCCTGAGAAATACCGGGCCGCCGGCTCCCTGGAATTCGCCAAACTCGTCCTGGAGAAAGCCGCGGTTGCCGTTTCCCCTGGGATTGGGTTTGGCCCCCTCGGCGAAGGCCACGTGCGCTTCGCCCTGGTGGAAAACGAGCAGCGCATCCGCCAGGCCACGCGAGCGATCGGCCAATTCCTGAAGAGTTGACCGTGCCTCAGTTGGTGTTTACCGCCACGGTCACGTAGCCCGAATAGAATAGGACTCCCGGCGTGCTCACCCGCAGCGGCAGTGTGCCGCGCGGAAAGCCCGCCACCTCGGGAATCGCATCCGGCAGCTTGACGTTGATCTGCGTAGCGCCCGCCACCGCACCTGGCGCGGCGCCGGAGTACTCGACGGTTAACATCGGCCCACCCGCAATCTCTACCCGGGCGCCGTTCTCGAGCGGCCGCGGTGCGAGCGGCGTGACCTCGCCGGCCGTGCCGGGTGGAATCGTGGCGCCGCCGCCGGTGCCGAACAGCACAACCCTCGACCCCCTCTTTGCCGGATTGCGCGGCGAGTTCACGGTGCCATCCTCATTCAGCGCGGCTGCCGGCCGGCTCGGCGAACCGTCGAGCCGGAACAGGGACAGCCCGGCTTGTTGCACCACGGAGTTGTGCAATTCGTTGCCCGCGCTTCCGGTGTTCACCACCTGGATCGTGGGCTTGGTGGGCAGTTGTAGGGACGTGGGCAGAATCACATTCAATTGCCAGTAGGAAGAAAACAAAATTGGCGCGGGCTCGCCGTTCACCAGAACCTGGGTGCCCCCCAGGGAAAGTGGCACGCGCCCGTTCACCAATTGGAAGCTGACAGGTTGGAGCGGTCCCAAATGGCTTCCGAACAGCGTCACGATGGCGCCGGGCGACAGAGTTTCCGGGTTGCTGAAGGCGGCGGCGTCCACCACGCAGCCGGCGAAAACGCCCATGTCCTGCCCTTCGACCACTTCGAACAACTCGCCGGCAATGCTAAGCTCCGGCAGGCCGCGGTCGCTGGTACCTGCGAAGCCGTATCCCGTGCCGGCGGGCAGATACGTGGCAAATAACTGCTCCCCTTGCGGATTCAGTTTGACGTAAGCCTGGAAATTGCCGATACACGCGCTCGCCAGGAACGCGTCCGGCCCCACCGCAAAATCGCCGTACGTCATGGCGATCAGATTTCCGCCCCGGTCCACCGCAAGATCGTCGGCGGCGAACGGCTTATCGACGAGAATCCGCTCGCCGTTGGCATCCAGGTGAATCAGGCGGTGCTCGACATCGACACAGCATTGCTCAAACGAAGTCAGCCCCACCCAGGAACTACCGTCCGGTGCGACCGCCATCCGCAGGATCCAATCCGAGTAACGGCCGCCGAGATAGGTGGCGAAGAGAAGCTTGCTGCCGGTAGGGTCGAGCCTCGCCACGATGCCATCGGTATCGCCAGTTGGCTGCTGCCGGTATGCGGTGGGCGTCACGGGAAAACCCGGCCCCGCATTGCCGGCGTAGTAAACGCTGCCGTCGGAATGCAGCCTGGCGGTGGTTTGCACGAAACCGGGCAGGTAGGTGCCGTACAGCAGGCGATCGAGATTGGGAGAGAGGTGAGCCGCATAACCGTTCTGACACGGGTCACCCGGGCACGCGGACTGCAGCGCTCCGAGGGACACCGGCAGCCCCGCGCTAAACCCGCCGACGAGCAATTTCGGAAGCAGGTAGAGAGAACCATCGGGCCCGAGCGCCGTCTCGCCGATGCTATCCGCGCCCGGTCCGCCCAGAAACGTAGCGGCGCGCAGCAATCCGGTGGTGGCGTCGAATCGCGCGGCGAAGAAATCGCCGGCGGCGGGTTGCGAACTGCCGATGGGGAGAGCCGCCGGTCCGCCGTAGGCCGTTTGGAGCGCCGCCGTGGTAACCGGGAAGTCGGCGGAGTCCGTGCCGCCTGTCAGGACCAGCGCGCCATCCGGGGCGAGGCGCAGGAAATTGGCGAATTCGCGCGTGCGGCCGGCCAGATAGCTGACGAAGACGAGATCTCCAGCTTTGGAGAATTTGTAGACGGCGACGTCAATGCATGCATACGGAAGAGTTGGACCCGCGCCACATCCCTCCCACTTGTCCGCTGGAAACGGCGCGTCCTTTCCCGCCACGTCGGGGACGGACGCCGCGACGAAGGTGTTGCCCGCTGCATCCGCGATCTGGATGGGCCCGGTGGTGAAGGGCGGCGCGCCCAGCGTGGAGGTGTCCACCCTCATCTCGATCTGCAGAGGCAAGTTGGGATCGTGCCCCTGGATTGCGAGACCGAACCGTGTGGCGGATTGTAGCGTATAGCTTACCGCCCGGCTCACGCGCCCGGCGGGTCCGTCCTGAAATGCGACCGGCGCAAGGTAAGACAGTTGCGGATCCAGCCGCGATGGGCCCAACCGGGCCGTCAGGACTCCGTTTGAGATGGTCATGCTCACGGCCTTCTCGATTTCGAACACGACGGGCGTCAGGGCGGCGCCCGCGCGCGCCAACATCCGAAGTTTCAACTCACCGTCCGCGCCCATCACGTACTGAAAATCGATGCCGGGATAGACGCCGGCGACGGTGGCTGTGGAATAGCGGGCAATCCCCGTCACCCATTTCCGCGAGTCAGCGCCGGTGAACGAGTTCACGACGCCGGGCAGCGGGTCGGAAAATCTCACCGCCGGGTTGGAATTACCCGACATAAGACTCAGTCTGGCGCCGAGGGGCGAGTATATGACTGCCTGCGCCGTGACCGCGAGG